>JAZFSI010000159.1:0-7694 GCA_036446075.1 Fidelibacterota bacterium | reverse complement strand
ATTGAAGATCCAGCCAATTTCTGGGCAGGAGCAGCAGAAAGAATCAATTGGTAGAAATGGTATATGTGCCTGCATCAGATTTTGTTAGCGGTGATATATTCTTTTTCCAGAGAGCTAAATTATAATTGTCTGAATCATTATATTGAGCAGGGACATGGCGATCAGACAGCCATTATCTGGGAAGGAAACGATCCGACCCACCGTAATAACTTTATTTTTATTTAAATATTTTCTCCCAGAAATTTATAAAGCAGGAGATTTATTTAAATACGATTTAACTTAAATCAATCGTTGATTAACCTCCTTACTTTACTATTTTCTGATATTTAGGCCAGAGCTAATTTTATCTAACAGAACTCGCAAAATACTTAAAAATAATAGTAACTTCGCCCCGCTTATTAGACCATTTATTAATAAAACACCGTTCCGGGCTGGAAATCGGAAATTTAAGGGAATCAATTTGAAATACAGAAATTATATAATTGCATTGTTGAGCATAACTTTTGTGCTTAAAGGTCAATCTTTTAATGTGGGCGGACAGTTCCGCCACCGTTTTGAGATGGCCCAAAAGGGACTTGAGAAAGGAACTGAAAGAACAGATTTTTCTTATTTAAGAACCCGTTTAAATCTCAGCTTTAATCCAGTTGAAAAGGTTTATACTTTAATTCAAATTCAGGATTCCAGAATTTTAGGTCAGGAATTCAGCACTTTAGATGATGGGTCGGCGGACCAGCTGGATCTTCACCAAGCTTATTCCAAAATCAAATTTAATGAAAATTTCAGCATAAAGCTGGGCCGCTTCGAAGTTAATTATGGTCCCCAGAGACTCGTGGGAGCTGTAGGATGGCACAATGTGGGACGTAGTTTTGATGGCTTAATATTAAATTATGGAAATAAAAAAACTAATTGGGAAATATTTAATTTTAAAGAAATAGAAAAATTAAATCCATTGGAAAAAGGGGATAAAAATGTTTCCGGACTGCACGGAAGTTTTAACATGATTCCGGAAACTAAATTGGAAGTACTGCTGATTGGTGAAAACAGGCGCCGGACTTATGGCGGCTTTGCTAAGGGCAGATTTACAGGAATTGGCTATGAACTTGAAGCAGCCATCCAGAGCGGAAATAATAAAAATCTTGAATATAAAGGATTAATGTTGGCAGCTAATTTAAGTTATGATATACTCGGTTTAAAATTGTCATGCGGAATAGATTATATATCCGGTGATGACAGTACAAGTTCAGCAATAGAATCCTTTCATACTCTCTATGCCACCAATCATAAATATTACGGCTTTATGGATTATTTTTTAAATCTTCCTGTCAATACTTTCCAGCAGGGTCTTTTTGATACTCATTTTAAATTATCGCTTAAAGCAATTAAGGGCATACACACAAAACTGGCCTGGCATTCTTTTAAAACGGCAGACAGATCAGCAGATTTTGGACAGGAAATTGATATAACATTAAAATACAAATTTAATTCCGCTGTATTGTTCCAGGCCGGATATTCAGTATTTATTAATGCTGATCTAATCAGATTTGATAATCTAATCGATACGAATGATCAAATGGGAACCTGGGGCTATTTAATGACAGTTATAAACTTTTAAGGGAAAAAATGGCAAATTTAGATAAAATTAAACATTCCTCCGCTGATTGGCGGAAAATTAAACGAGACGTGATTGCAGTGGGTATTTATGATGATTTGCGCCCTACGCGGCAGTTTCAGCAGGTAAATCAGGTTTTAGGGCGCGCCTTGTCTAATGCTTTAAAGGCAAAAATGATTACGGGAAAAAAGGGCGAAATTGTAGATTTGGCCGGAAAAAAAGGATTGAGGGCATTTGTTGTAAGTCTGGGAACCCGTAAACAGCTTTCATTAGAAGTATTCCGGCAGGCTGGGGCAGCAGTATCAAAAATGGCACTTGGAAAAAAACTGGGCAATATCACTTTTCTTGTGCCCCTGGAAGCCCGGAGCCCTGAATTCAGCCAGGCCCTGGCGGAAGGTTTGATGCTGGGCAGCTACCAGTATTTAGAACATAAAACCGAATCTGAAGATGATGAAAAAAAACATTTTATGCTTAAATCCGCCACTTTAGTCGGGGGCCGAAAAAGCAGCGTTGAAAAAGGATCCGTTTTTGCCCGGTCGGTTTGCCTGGCTCGGGACATTAGTAATCGCCCGGCCAATGTGGCCACACCTTCCCATCTGGCTCAGCAAGCCGCAATAATAGGAAAAAAGGGAAATTTAAAAGTTACAGTTTTCGATCGCCGGGAATTTACAGATATGGGTATGGGTGCCCTGGCCGGTGTAGCTCAGGGCTCGGACGAACCCCCCAAATTTATTATACTTGAATACCAGGGCGGAGAAAAAGACCGGAAACCAATAATTTTAGTGGGGAAGGGGCTGACCTTTGACAGCGGCGGCATTTCTCTGAAACCGCCTGCAAATATGGATCAAATGAAATTTGATATGTGCGGATCCAGTATTGTATTAGGAGTTATGAATGCAGTAGCTGTTTTGAAACCTAAGATTAATGTTGTTGGTATTATTCCTGCCACAGAGAATTTAAACGGTGGAAAAGCATTTAAACCAGGTGATATTCTAAAAGCCTATAACGGAAAAACGATTGAAATTTTAAATACTGATGCAGAAGGACGCCTGATTCTCGCAGATGCTCTAGCATATGCCTGCAAACATTATGATCCCGCTTTCATTGTTGATTTCGCAACTCTTACAGGGGCCGTACTGATTACCCTGGGCAATATTGCTACGGCAGTGCTGGGCAATAATAAGAAACTGATGAAAAAGGTAAAAGCGTCTGCAGAAAATACGGGCGAAAAAGTTTGGGAACTTCCTCTGTGGGATGAATATTGCAAACAGGTGGAATCAAAAATCGCCGATGTAAAGAATATGGGTTCAGGGCGAATGGCAGGAACCATTGCCGGAGCGGCTTTTCTAAAAGAATTTGTTGATGAAAACATCCCCTGGGTTCATTTTGACATTGCCGGAACAGCCTGGGGCGAACGGGACCTGCCTTATTTTAACAAGGGTCAGGCCACCGGTGTTGTAATAAGACTGGTGCTGGATCTTTTAAAAGTATAATATATTGAAAGAAAATGAGTAATTGTCCCACTCGAGAACAGGCCCTGGCTCTGCTGAATCTATATACTAAATCCGATTCTCTGCTGCGGCATGCCCTGGGAGTAGAGCAGGTTATGCTGAAAATGGCCGGAAAATACAAGGGGAATAGTAATGAATGGGCTTTAACCGGTTTACTGCACGACTTTGATTATGAAAAATATCCCAGTGCAGAAGAACATCCCTTTAAGGGAAATGTCATATTAAAAGAAAAAGGGTATCCGGAAACTATCTGTTCGGCCATTATGGCCCATGCGGCTTATACCCGCATTCCCAGAGACACGCTTCTGGCTAAAGCACTTTTCGCAGTGGATGAACTGACGGGATTTATTTTTGCTGTAACTTATGTTCGTCCCTCCAAATCAATTTTAGACCTGAAACCAAAATCTGTAAAGAAAAAATTAAAACAACGTTCCTTTGCAGCCGGTGTAAGCCGCCAAGATATTTATCTTGGTGCGGAGGAACTCGAACTGGATCTAACAGATCACATTCAATTTGTGATTGAAGCGCTGCAGGATAAAGCAGAAGAACTTGGTTTATACGGCAATCCTACTGATTAAAATTGAGGAAGGACCATTAATTAAGTATTCTGCAATTTTAATTTCTAATTATTCTATCTGGATTTAACTTTTTGAACCATTCGAAAAATCCTCATACAAAAGGTTTATCAAAGGGTTCTATTTATATAATTTAGCGTATTTTACTGTATGTCAATTATAGTAGGAATTACTCTTTTCATTCTGGGCCTGATTACAGGTATGGCCATAATCTGGATTTTAAAACAAAAAGAAATATCATTAATGTTAAGTCATCAGGATCAGTTAAAGGCAGAATTCGGTAATCTTTCCAGGGAAGCTCTGGATCAAAATCAGAAAGCATTTCTGACCTTGGCTGAAGACAAATTCAAATCTCTTTTGAATTCATCTGAAGTTCAACTGGAGGAAAAAAAGAAACTTATTGATTTAACATTAACAGATATGAAGAAAAATCTCGAGGGATTATCTCGTTCCACCTCCGAATTAAGGGGTCAAATGCTGGAATCAAATAAAGGCATCACAAATCTTACCGATACTACCTCTAAATTGCGGCAGATTCTTTCCAGTTCCCAGGCCAGGGGTCAATGGGGTGAACGTATGGTGGAAGATATTTTGAATTTTATCGGTCTGTCTGAGGGAATAAATTATAAAAAACAGACTCAGGCAGGGACTGATCGACCGGATTTTACTTTTTATCTACCCTCCAGGAAATCCATTAATATGGATGTAAAGTTCCCGCTTGTACATTATGAAAATTATCTTTCTGCAAATAATGATGCCGACCGGGAACGGGAACGGAAGGCTTTTCTCGGTGATGTAAGAAAACATGTTATTGATATTTCAAAAAGAACTTATATAGATCCAAACTCCGGTACCGTTGATTATGTGCTTATGTTCATTCCCAATGAAAGCATATATTCCTTCATAAACCAGGAAGATCTGGAATTGATTGATTTTTCTCTTTCAAAAAAGATTCTCTTGTGTTCTCCTATTACCCTTTACGCTGTTTTGTCATTGATTCGCCAGGCAGTTTCAAATTTTTCAATGGAACAAAAGGCCGGTGAAATGCAAAAATATATTTTTACGTTCCGGGACCAATGGAAAAAATTTGTGGAGAAATTAGAAAATTTAGGGAAATCCATATCTACTATTCAAAACCATTATGATGACTTATCCGGTCCTCGCCTGCGGCAATTGGAAAAACCGCTGGATAAAATTAAGGATCTACAACTGGGATTGAAAAATCCTGCTGGAGAAATCCAGGAAAATGACTAAGATACTGTTTTTTTCTGCTCTCTATTTTTTTATGGCATGTGTAGATCCTGCTGAGCAGGATTTTGGTCTGCTGGAAAATTTACCCGTCGTGGTAAATACCCCAAATGCTTTTACTTATACCTTAAAAGGCAGGAATAATTCATTCGAGGAAGAATATGAATTAAATTTAATCCTGAATAATGACGCTTCCTTTTCATGCACCTTAATTGTTACAGATTATTCGGGAAAAGATACATTAAATGTAAAATTAACCGGTCCGGAAGATGAACTGATCTTTAATGGAATTGTTTCCGGAAATATTCTTAGAGTGGAACAGGGTTTAATCTCAGCGCCGGATAAAATTACTTTTAAAGGAAATAATTTTTCCGGTTTGCTTGAATTTGTTTTGGCACTCGATTAATAGATTTATTATTTAATTTGGTGGCAAATGGCTAAACGGCACCGCTTCGGAACTTTTGAAGGCGTATTTACTCCGACAATATTAACTATCCTTGGTGTAATTCTTTATTTACGTTTAGGGTGGGTAGTGGGAAATGCTGGTTTTGGCGGGGCCCTCTTAATTATTCTGCTGGCGAAAATAGTTACTGTTACCACAGGGCTATCCATTGCTTCCATGGCTTCCAACATTAAAATAGGAGATGGCGGTTCTTATGCAATCATATCCCGGTCACTGGGCTTGGAAATCGGAAGCGCCGTGGGTCTGCCTCTGTATTTATCTCAGGCTTTGGGGGCAGCCATGTACATAGTTGGATTTTCAGAAGGCTGGACAGCATTATTTCCCCATCATAATCCTTTAATAGTCTCTTCTTCCGTATTAGTATTATTATTGACCATTTCAATGGTCAGCGCCCACTTTGCCCTGCGTGCCCAATATATAATCATGTTCCTGATCGGTTTTTCTCTTGTCTCTTTTTTTATGGGAAATGGTCAGACTCCAGATCAAATTCTAATTTGGGGGAATTTTGAATCGGCTCCATTCTGGGCTGTTTTTGCAATATTTTTCCCGGCTGTAACAGGAATAGAGGCAGGGGCAGCCATGTCCGGAGAATTGGCGGATCCAAAAACCAGTCTGCGCCGGGGTATATTATATTCGATTGTCATTTCTTTTATAGTATATGTAGCGGTTGCTTTCTGGCTGGATAGAAGCGTCCCCTCGGAATTACTGCGCTCAAATTATAAGATTATGCTGGATATTTCCCGCTGGAGATCAGTATTGCTTGCAGCTATTCTCGGGGCCACATTATCTTCTGCGCTGGGAGCTTTGGTGGGCGGTCCCAGAACATTACTTGCTCTGGGGAAAAACAAGGTAATTCCACTGGGACGTTTTTTTGCAAAACGGGGTAAAAACGGTGAACCTCAAGTTGCTATTTTATTCACAGGGCTGATTGTTGAAGCAGCATTACTGCTGGGTGATTTAAACACAATTGCACCTCTTTTAACCATGTTTTTTCTAATTACATACGGGACGATTAACCTGGTAGTTTTAATCGAAAAAGGAACTGGGATTGTTTCCTTTCGGCCCACATTCAATGTTCCACTTTTGGTACCTTTAATCGGAACGTTATGGTGCAGTATTGCCATGTTTTTAATTAATCCGATTTTTGCAGCTTCTGCAATATTCATAATTTTAATTGTATATAGTATCCAGGTCAGAATGAACCATCGGGCACCCTGGGGAGACGTACGCCAGGGTTTATTTACAGCAATTGCGGAATGGGCTGTACGCATTTCCGCCAAAATGCCTGCCAGTTCAAAATCCTGGAAGCCGAATTTATTAGTCCCCATCGAAAATCCTCGTTATTGGAGGCGCAGACTGCGTCTGGTGAGAGATATAATTTATCCAAAAGGAAGCGTTCGTTTAGTCACTGTTAAAGTAGGTAAATCCGGAGTTCGTCAAAGTCTTGTAAATTTGGTAGACAGTTACATGGATTCTATTTCTCATCCTGAACTGGAACCAAAATCAGAGAAAGAAGAAATTCTCTCCGGTCAATTAAATGATTTGGCCTTAAACTTAAAAAAGGAAAAAATACTTGTAACCAGTACAGTTTTGGAGGCGGATAATTTCCTGGAAGGAATCAGTATTGCAACCCAGGCTTTGCGCAGTACAGTACTGCCGCCCAATGTCTTATTTTTAAGTATGGGCGATGAAGCCTATAAAGATGATAGACTCGCGGCATTAATGGCCATTGGCCAAAGAGAGAAAATGGGAATATTGCTGGTTAAACCGCATCCCGGAAAACGCTTTGGAGATAAAAAGAAGATATACCTTTGGCTGGGATCAAAAACTCCCAACATGAATCTATCCATATTAACGGCACTGCAAATTGAACGAAATTGGAATGGTTATTTAAATTTAATCCAGGTTGTGGAAAATGAGGAAAAAATATATCGGGCAGAAAAACGATTAAAAGTTATATCAGATCGGGCGCGTCTTCCCCTTGATGCTGAGAATCATGTTTTAGTTGGAGAATTTTTAAAGGAACTGTCTTTTGGTCAAAATGCGGATGTCAATATATTCGGAGTTCCAGAATCATTTAATATAAAGCTAATGCGAAAAGTTGCTGCCGATTTGGATACGGCCTGCATTTTTGTTAGAGCCGGCGGTGGAGAAAATGTAATGATTTGAAAAATCATAGATTTTCCGTAACAGGTTAAAAGTGGGTAAAATATCGTTGATAATTTGTAGAGAGAAAAAAATATGAATTTTTTCCCTCTGACTTCTGAAATCTGATTTCTGACAACTTT
>JAZFSI010000158.1:0-14135 GCA_036446075.1 Fidelibacterota bacterium | reverse complement strand
GAATTTCCATTGGGAGCAAGCACTCCCATGCCTGTGACAACTACGCGTTTTTTAGACATCTGCTATTTATTTATGAGCGTCTATATAATCAATTGTAGATTTTACGGTGGTCATTTTTTCGGCATCTTCATCTGGAATTTCAATGCTGAATTCCTCTTCAAGCTGCATGATCAATTCTACCGTATCGAGAGAATCTGCACCCAAATCATCCACAAATGATGCTTCCGGGATTACTTTATCTTCTTCTACGCCAAGTTTATCAATTATAACTTCTTTTACTTTGTCGAATGTGGACATTATTTACTCCTTGATTAATTAATTACCATGCCGCCGTCGACAACGAAAGTTTGCCCGGTAATGTAACCGGCCTCTTCCGATGCCAGAAATAGGGCCATGGCGGCAATATCCTCCGGGTTTCCAAAGCGTCCCAGAGGTATCTGTGTTAACATTTTTTCTTTTGCTTTTTCGGGCAAATTTTCTGTCATCGCAGTTTTTATAAAACCGGGGGCAATACAATTTGAGGTAATTCCTCTCGATGCTAATTCTTTAGCTGTTGATTTGGAAAGTCCCATCAGGCCGGCTTTGGAGGCACTGTAATTTGCCTGTCCCGCATTTCCGGTGAGGCCGACTATGGAAGTGATGTTTATTATGCGGCCGGCTCGCTGAGACATCATAGTGCGGGCCACAGACTTTATTCCATTAAAGGCACCCTTCAGATTCACGTTAAGAACTGCATCCCAGTCTGCGGAGGACATGCGCATAAGCAGTCCATCTTTAGTCAGGCCTGCATTGTTGACTAAAATATCGATTCTCTCATATTTTGTGATTGTATCTTCTACCAATGTTTTAAAGGCGGTTTGATCGGAAACGTCACAGCGAAATGCAGAAGCAGATCCGCCCGCAGTTTTAATAAACTGAACAGTTTTTTTCAGATCTTCGAAGTTGCGGCTGGCGCAAATCACGTGTATGCCGGCCCGCGCAAACGTTACTGCAATTGATTTTCCAATACCTCGGGAGGCGCCGGTAACAATGGCAATTTTTCCTGTAAAATCAAACATTGACAATTTTTTCCAGATCCTCGATTGATCCAATGCTTTTCATGGGAAAATGGCGATTGATTCGACGGGATAATCCGCTTAAAACTCTTCCTGGACCTACTTCGAAGGCTTGCTTAGCTCCCTGTTTGATAATATTTGACACTGAAACATGCCAGTTAACAGGGTTATCCAGCTGATTTATTAAAACATTTCTAATATCTTGCGTCTTACTCACGGGTTGTGCCGTAACATTGGCAATGACTGGTATATAAGTATCCTTAATTTCGATGGAATTAAGCTTCTCTGCAAGTATTTCGCGAGCAGGAGACATGAGAGGAGAATGGAAAGCACCGCTGACTTTTAATTCAACTACTTTCCCGGCTCCCGCTTTCCGGGCAGACAGCATAACCTCCGATACGGCTGTTTTTTCTCCGGATATAACAACTTGCCCCGGTGCATTAAAATTTGCTGCTACGACAATTCCTTTTTTAAAAGCCGAACATAAATCCCGAACTTTATTATCTTCAAGACCAATAATGGCAGCCATGGTTCCCAAATTTAAAGCGGCGGCTTTCTGCATTTCTTCAGCTCTGACCTTTACCAGCGACATTCCAGTTTCAAAATCAAAGGCACCCGCCAGGGTAAGAGCAGAATATTCTCCCAGACTATGGCCGGCGGTAAAACTCGGTTTTAATCCTTTTTCTATAATAAGGAGCCCTAAAATAACGCTTACTAAATAGATGGCCGGCTGAGTAAAGCGGGTTTGTTTTAATTTTTCTTCGGGTCCGTTAAAAATTATATCCTGTAAATCCAGACCCATTATATCATTAGCCTGTTTAAAGTAATTTCGACCTATTTCAGTTTCCTTAAATAAATCATGTCCCATGCCGATTTTCTGGGAAGCCTGGCCCGGGAAAAGGAAAGCTGTTTTCATACCGGCTCTCCCCATTTAATAAGCATGCTGCCCCAGGTGAAACCAGCGCCAAAGGAAGCCAGTAATAAATAATCACCTTTTTTCAAACGACCCTGTTCAACTGCCTCATCCAGACCGATGGGAATGGTACCTGCAGTAGTGTTGCCGTAGCGATTAATGTTTATTAATACTTTTTCTGGTGCAAGGCCGCAGCGTTTTGCTGTGGCATCAATGATACGTTTATTAGCCTGATGAGGAATAAACAATTTTATGTCCGATCCGCTGATATTATTGCGGGTCAATATTTCCTCACTCACGTCAGCCATTCTTTTAATAGCAAATTTGAAAACTGTTTTTCCATCCTGCCAGACATAATGCATACGTTTTTCAATGGTATCATGGGAAGCGGGATTCAGGCTTCCGCTGGCAGGAATCTTCAAAGCATCTCCGCCGTTCCCATCAAGATGTAAAATAGAGTCTAAAATCCCGCCTTCGCGGGTGGGCTCTAAAAGTACCCCTCCGGCACCATCGCCAAAAAGAACGCAGGTATTTCTATCTGTAAAATCAAGTATGGAGCTCATGGCGTCGCCGCCAATTACAATTATTTTTTTATATTTTCCGGATTCAATAAATCCGGTTCCTGTTTCCAAACCAAAAATAAAAGCGGAACAGGCGGCAGAAAGATCGAATCCCCAAGCATTTTTGAGTCCGGCCTTAGCCTGTATCAGGGCCGCCGTGGAAGGGGCACACATGTCAGGTGTCATGGTGCTCATTATCAGCAGGTCTATTTCTTCCGGCTTTGTTCCGGATTTTTCCAGAATTCGGTTGACGACTTCAACACCCATATCAGAGGTGGCCTGACCCTCAGCTACAATATGTCTGGTCTCTATTCCTGTTCTGGATCGAATCCATTCATCGGATGTTTCAACCATTTTTTCCAGATCGGCATTGGTCAATATACGTTCCGGTAAATACCTCGCTGTGGCTGTGATGGCGGCTTTCAAGCGGATGTTTCCATATATTGACTCATACCGGAAGCAATATCGTGCACGAGATTTTCCCGAACGCATTTTTCTGCAACTAATATAGAATTTTTTATTGCTTTGGACCCTGAACTGCCGTGGGCAACTACTGCTACTCCGTTGATTCCAAGCAGGGGAGAACCGCCATGTTCCTCATAATCGTATTGACTATGAATATCATTCATAGCTTCCTCAAGTAATTCTAAATCGACTTCCGGAGTTAATTTTGATATAATTTTTTCTTTCAGCATATTGCCATAGATTGTGCTCCAGCCCTCGGCAAACTTCAATAAAATATTTCCAACAAACCCATCGCAAATTATTACGTCAGCATCTGTATCAAATATATGGCGACCTTCAATATTTCCGATAAAATTTGGTAATTTATCGGACAGCAGTTTATAGGTTTGAATATACAGGTCAGTTCCTTTACCCGGTTCTGTACCTATATTTACTAAGCCAATTTTAGGATTTGTTATGCCTTCCACATGTTCCAGATAAATACTCGCCATAACCGAAAATTGCAGCATATGAAGGGGTTTTACGTTGGGATTCGCACCCACGTCACAAAGGATCTTTCCTCCGTTGCCTGTCGGAATAAAGGCCCCCAAAGCAGGTCTTTTAACATTTTTGGCGCGTCCCAGTAAAAATAATGAGGTCGCCATTATCGCCCCCGTGTTACCGGCGCTGATAAATGCATCAGCTTGCCTGTCTTTCACCATTTTTATACCTTTAACCAGGGAAGAATTCGGCTTTGATTTTAATGCTTTAGACCCTTTGTCAGACATAGTGACAATTTCTTCCGTGTGGAAAATAGTAATATTTTTAGGAAATGGGTTTGTTAGACAGGTTTCTATCTCTTTGGAATTACCAAGCAGAATAATTTCTAAACTGCCAGGCAGCAATTTACAAGCATCGATTGATCCTTGTACAGTTGCTTCAGGAGCAAAATCACCCCCCATGGCATCCACGGCTATTCTCATTGTAATTTATTTAGGTGCAGAAATAACTGGTCGTCCTCGATAATACCCACAATTAGGGCAGGCTCGATGAGGCATTTTTGGTTGGCTGCACTGAGAACAGGTCGTTACACTTACTGAACTAGCTTTATAGTGAGTCCGGCGCTTTCGACTGCGGGCTTTTGATTGTCTTCCTTTTGGTAGGGCCATATATGCTCCTGAATAAATTTTGTATTTTTGTTATTAAAATTCCGGCCAGATTTACTTGGCTTTTTATTAACCTAATCACACACAATTGATCCGGTTCAAATCACTGCCGCATTTCTGGCATAGTCCCCTGCATTCAGGAGAACAGATTGTTTTCATGGGCAGCTCCAGTAAAATCTGATCTTTAACTATATTATTCATTTCCAGGTATTCTTCGGATTCTGGAAACAAGACCATGTTTTCGTTATCTTGAAATAAATCATTATTTGAAGTAAGTATCAAATTCAAGTATGAAGTTTGAATCTCAGAATATTCTTTCAGGCAGCGGTCGCAGGTTTTAATTATATCGGCTGTCAAAGTACCTCTTACCCGAAATCCCTGACCTATGATTTTAGAGGACAACAGACAACTTAATTTGTCGTCTCTTAATACTTTATCATAAAATCCCAATGATTCTGCGTTTATTTCGAATAACCGTTTATTTAATCCGTCCTCCAGATCCTTCCGAAATAGCTTCATTTAAAGCTCGCAAAAGTACTATTTATATATCTTTCATACAAGGGTTTAACAACTCCGGCCCGTATGGAATTTTCAAGGATATTTAAAAATCAGAGTATTACTTTCCGTCTTTCCGTTCCGGTCCGGAACCCGGTCCTGTATCATCCGAATCATTTTCGGAAGTAGAATTATTGGTTTCATTTTCAACATCAAAATCTTCATCCTCTTCTTCAGCTTCCAGGTCCTCTTCGTCTTTTCTCTCCAGAATATTATCATCATCACTTTTTTTTCTAAAAATAATAAGCATGATTGTTTCACCCACAGAGAGAATTGAAAGGGCATAGGAGAAAACGGAAAGTGTAAGAATAAACAGGAAAAATGAAAGGATTACAGCCGCTCCCCATTCACTGCCGGAAAGGGTATCGCCGGCTGTTGGAAAACTTGAATCGCAAAACCATGAAAAACAGGTTTCGCTGCTGCCGTGATATTCTCCATAGTAAGATCCTTTAGGACCAAAACCAGAATTGTGGGAAAACAGGTGGGTTAGTCTATTGGGCCAAATAATGCCAGCCGCAGTTCCGGTTATATTAGATAATTTTTCTCCCATGAGACTGGCATGTCCGAAGACAGCATTGATAAATTTAAACCCGCCTAGCCAGAAATATTTAAATACGGACACACTAAGTGTTAAAAGAGGTAATAAAACCAAATGGTACGTTAATATTCTCCAGGGCTGGCTCCAGGTTAAAGAATAACTATTAAACACAGCGCCCATGGTATCTTCTTCCAAGGCGGCTGTAATCGCTGGTGTATATATAAAAGATATAATAAATACGACTGCTGTGTAAATAGTAAAAACAGCTCCGAAGAAATACAATAAATACGGCAGCACAAATAAATATTCACCGATAAAAGGAATTTTACCCAACAGGGCAAAAAGAGCGGCCATGATTATGAAAAAACAAATGATTAAAAATATGGATAAAGAGGTAAAAACTACAGGATGCCAATGTTTTTTTACATATTTCCAGCCGTCAAAAGAAGAATAAAATTCGTCACCTTTTAGTTGTTTATAGGTCACTCGAGCGACAGCAGTACAGGCCATTGAAATAGCCAAAAACCAGAAGATAGTTCCGATCCAGAATAGAAGCATGGAAAACCAGGGCGATCCCGTACCTGCTAAACAGGGATAAAGTCCGTAATTATTCCAGGTATTCACCAAAGAAAGTCCGGAAGCCAGGTATCCTAAATAGTTTAGAATGAAATAGACTGAGAATCCAATCAAGTTTGCCGTTAAAAATATCCAGATTTTTTTACCGCTTAAAGCTAATCTGGGGGATCTAAAGATATCTCTGAAGTCGAAATACAGCTTTAATGGCTCCATTTAATTCTCCTCGTAAATATGAAATAATTAATTTTCGTAACGTACAAAATCTACCCAGGCTCTTTCATTTCTACTTTCCGAAAGTGACCTCGCTACTGCTTTAGCCGTCTCTAAATTTGCATAACTTCCGATTCTTACCCTGTACCAGGTCTTATTTGTTTCTTTAAATACAGCCTTTTGAATATAGGCATCATAACCGGTTTCCATCAATGCAGCTGCGATAGCTTTGGCGGATTCAAGATCATTTTTAGAAGTTATCTGAATTGTATACCTGTATTTATCGAAAGGGATTGAAGCTCCCGGGACGGGTTTATGTATTTTAACAGGTTTAACGGCTTCAACAATTTTTTCAATTGGAATCATTTTCGGTTTAAGCTGTTTGTCTGCCGCCAGTATTTCCGTGTCTCTGGTTTCTTCTATTTCGTCCTCTTCGTCATACCATTTTACGGATTGAAGATCTGTATCATTTGTCAATAATTCAGATACTGCAGATTCTGCTGCAGGCAAAACTTCTTCTTCCTGGTCACCCGGATCCAAATCCTGGGAGCGGGGCAAAATGTTAATTTCAAAAGATTCGGTGCTGATTTCGTCATTATACTGGTATACAGAAAGTTCAAAAGTATATTCGCCGGGAACATCCGGTATAAAGGTCATCTCCGCACTTGAGTTTCCCGATAAATTCTCTATTTGCAGATAACTTTGCTCAGGTTGAGTAATTATTCTCCATACAAATTCCATATCATCACTAAAATCTGGGATTTCTGCCGATATTGTGAAAGAATCGTCGGCCCTGCCTTCAAGTCCCTTATCCCCGCAGGAGTAAAGTATAAGGAACGAAAGGAATAACCAGCAGACTGCTTTAAAGGATGGATTGAACACAAATCTCATTTTAAGCATTGTAGAATTTGCAGGGATGTAAAGAAAAATGCAACTGTTACTGAGGATTTATCAATTCACACTCATTGAAAAAAAATCCGATTTCCCGTTCAGCATTTTTATCACTATCTGCGCCATGAACAGCATTCTCACCCAAACTTAAGGCGAAATCTTTTCGAATCGTTCCCGGACCTGCTTCAGCAGGATTTGTGGCCCCTATTACTTCCCGCCATTTTTCAACTGCGTTCTCGATTCCCAGAACTAAGACCAGACATTTTCCGGAAGACATAAAAGTAGTTAAATCTTTAAAAAATGGTTTTTCTCGATGGACCTGGTAAAAATTTTCTGCCTGATCCAGCGAAAGATGCAGCAGTTTTGCGCCATAAATATCGAATCCGGCGGAAATAATTCTGTCTAGAATTTTGCCCATATTACCCGCCCGAACAGCATCTGGTTTAATAATTGCGAATGTACGTGTGCCCATTTACGGTTCCTTTCAAAATAGATTTTCCGATTCTTTAAATAAATTATTTTTTAACAAAAAAATTAAACAGCCGCTTTCATTTTATCCCCGATTTCTGCCACAGATTCACAAACGTTTATACCGCATTCTCGCATAATTCTCATTTTGGCTTCTGCTGTATCATCTCCTCCGGAAACTATGGCGCCGGCATGACCCATGCGGCGTCCCGGGGGAGCAGTCTGACCTGCTATAAAGCCAGTAACCGGTTTTGTCATTTGTGTTTTGATCCAGCGCGCAGCCTCGTTTTCCATTTGACCTCCGATTTCTCCAATCAGAACAACACCCTCTGTTTCCGGGTCTGCTTTAAACAATTTCAAAACATCGATCATGGTAGTACCGATAACAGGATCTCCGCCAATGCCGATAGCCGATGTCTGACCCAGTCCAACTGCAGCTAATTGACCGATTGCTTCGTAAGTAAGTGTTCCGGATTTTGATACAACTCCAATGTTGCCCCGGCGTGTAATAAAGCCGGGCATAATTCCTAATTTGCATTCATCGACCGAAATAATTCCCGGACAATTCGGTCCTACCAGTGTAGTGCCCTGCTGATCAATAATGTGTTTAACCCGGACCATATCCCTGATGGGAATACCTTCTGTAATGCACACAACCAGGTCAAGGCCGGCATAAGATGCTTCAATTATTGCGTCAGCGGCAAAAGCAGGCGGAACAAAGATTATTGAAGCATTTGCCCCTGTTTCAAGCACGCATTCTTCCACAGAATCAAAGACTGGAACTTTTCCATCCAAAGCCGTTTGTCCGCCTTTGCCGGGAGTGACTCCCCCCGTTATAATAGTACCATAATCAATCATTTGCGAGGCATGGAAAGATCCTTCCGATCCTGTTATTCCCTGCACTAAAACGCGCGTGTCCCTATTTACTAGAATGGACATTTTATTCTCCTTGAATTTTAGAAATTTGCACAACTTTAGAAGCTGCATCCTGCATATTTTCAGCCGGAATTATATCCAGTCCAGAGTCAGCCAGAATATTTTTGGCTTCTGCTGCATTTGTACCTTCCAGTCTGACAACGACCGGTACAATTAATTTCAGTTCTTTTACAGCTTGAATGACCCCGTTTGCAACTCGGTCACAGCGTACAATCCCTCCAAAAATATTGATTAATACAGCTTTTACATTTTTATCTGCAAGTATGATTTTAAAACCATTTTTAACTGTTTCTGCGCTGGCAGTTCCGCCCACATCGAGAAAATTTGCCGGATCGCCTCCGGCTAATTTAATAATATCCATTGTGGCCATGGCCAAACCGGCACCGTTCACCATGCAGCCGACCTGACCGTCAAGTTTGATATAGTTTAAATTGTATTTGCCAGCCTCAATTTCCATAACATCTTCTTCATCTAAATCCCGCAGGGAAAAAATGTCTTTTTGTCTGAAGACTGCATTATCATCGATGTTGAACTTTGCATCCAGAGCAATAATTTCCCCTGAAGTAGTTAATACGAGCGGATTTACCTCAATTAGAGCGGCATCAATATCCTGGTAGCAGGCATATATTTTAAGAAATATCTTTACTGCTGATTTAAAAGCATTATCTTTGAGTCCCAGTCCAAGAGCCAGTTTTCTGGCATGGAATAGTTTCATGCCGACCATTGGATCGATGTGGACTTTGATAATTTTTTCAGGTGTTTCTGCTGCTACCTTTTCTATTTCTACTCCGCCTTCAGTGGATACCATAAAAATATCCATAACCTGGGTCCGATCCAGGGTCAGGGCCGCATAATATTCTTTATCTATATCCAAGGCCTCGGTAATGA
Organism: Fidelibacterota bacterium; assembly: GCA_036446075.1. Taxonomy (GTDB): domain Bacteria; phylum Fidelibacterota; class Marinisomatia; order Marinisomatales; family TCS55; genus JAZFSI01. The sequence continues at coordinate 4,935 of JAZFSI010000158.1, read as the reverse complement.
AAACTTTTCGCACCTTTTGGCCCCCGGGTCCGGTCTGATGGGTAATTAAATTCATGCCCAGTATGTCCTGCGCATTTTTTAAGGCTGCCTCTGTATTTGGTGAATATTTGACGCCGCCGCCTTTTCCCCGGCCGCCGGCATGAATTTGAGCTTTCACAACAACAGCTTCAGATCCAGATTGTTTTTGGACCCTTTTGATAGAATTTAAAATCTCAGACGGAGAGGTAATGACAATTCCGTCCTGAATCGGTATACCATAATTTTTTAAAATTCTTTTAGCCTGATATTCATGTATTTTCATCTGGTTTTCCTGATAATAGTTCCGGTCTTACCCTCTAAAGCATTTTTTACTTGAGGAATTGAAGTAATTACAACTTTCTGTCCGTGGTATTTAAGAAAATAAAGAGCAGCCTTAATTTTAGGTTCCATGCTGCCGGATTGAAATTGTCCCTGATTTAAATGGTTTACCGCTTCTTCAGCGCTCATTTCCTGAATTGTTTGTTCTGAAGTTGTACCGAAATTCAGCATAACATAATCTACATCAGTTATAATCCATAATTCCTGAGCCCTGATTACCCGTCCTAAAAGAGCCGCGGACAAATCTTTGTCTACAACTGCATCCAATCCTTCCAGATTCCCTTTATCATCATAATAGGCCGGAATGCCTCCGCCGCCTGAAGCTAAAACAATGGTTCCATTATCAACCAGAGTTTTAATGGATTTACCATGCATCACGAATTGGGGCATGGGACTGGCTACCACTCGTCGCCATAAATTGGGATTTTGCTCACATATAGACCATTTAAACTTTTTTGCCAGGCGTTGAGCTTCCTTTAGAGGATAAGTACGGCCAATAAATTTTGAAGGATTGCTTATGGAAGGATCCTTGGGATCAACAATAACCTGAGTAATGAGAGTTGTAACCTCACGATCGATATGAGCAGATTTCAAAATATTCTGCAGTGATTGCTGAATCATATATCCGATAGTACCCTGGGTGGCGGCCACACAGACTCCTAAAGGCAGGGGCGAAATGACCTCGTGGGTTAATTCCATTCGCAAAAGTTCGTCTCCTACCTGGGGACCATTACCGTGGGTCAGACAAAGGTTATAATTCTGCTGCACAAAATGTAAAACAGCATCCAGACTTTCCCTGGTACGGGAGAATTGCTGCTGTATGTCACCTGATTCACCTTTGGGAGAAAGTGCATTTCCCCCAAAGGCAATAATAGCGGTTTTAGTCATTATTTCAAAAATGGTTCAAGAACATTGGAAAGTGTCGGGTGACCAATCTCCTGGAGGTCGTAAGTGACTCTTACAGAAGGCTGCTTTATGTCGCAGATACGGCGCAAATCAATGGGCGTACCAATAATTACAACGTCGCAGTCAACATTGGCGATGGTGGCTTCCAAATCTTCTATCTGTTGTTCTCCGTATCCCATGGCCGGTAAAACGAGCCCGATATCAGGATATTTTTCGAAAGTTTCTGTAATTGTACCAACAGTATATTCCCGTGGATCAATTACTTCTGCTGCGCCGAATTTTTCGGCCGCCACAGTTCCGGCGCCAAATTGCATTTCACCATGGGTAAGAGTAGGTCCGTCTTCTATTACCAGGGCTTTTTTCCCAAGAATTAATTCCGGGTTTTCTACGGAAATTGGCGAGGCAGCATCTATTACTACAGCATTGGGATTGGCCTGGCGTATGTTCCAGCGAACTTCTTCAATATCTTCAGGATCAGCAGTAACAATTTTATTGATAATTATCACGTCAGCCATTAATAGATTGGTTTCTCCCGGATAATAGGTCAATTCATGCCCGACGCGATGGGGATCTGCAACTACAATGTTCAGATCTGTTATGTAAAAGGGCAGATCGTTATTGCCGCCGTCCCAGAGGATTATATCTGCTTCCTTTTCTGCTTCCCGCAGGATGGCTTCATAATCCACGCCGGCATAAATTATGGTACCGCTGTTTATATGCGGTTCGTATTCTTCCATTTCTTCGATGGAGCAATTATGTTTTTTTAAGTCATCAATGGAAGCGAAACGCTGCACTTTTTGAGCTTCTAAATCACCATAAGGCATGGGGTGGCGAATTGCCGCCACTTTTTTACCGGCATCCTTTAAAATTTTGGCTACCAGCCGCGTGGTTTGACTTTTTCCGCAGCCAGTGCGAACGGCGCCAATTCCGATAACCGGTTTTATTGATTTGATCATGGTAGGCCGACTGCCCAGAAGTTTGAAGTGGGCTCCCGCAGCAGTGACCCGGCAGGCCTTATGCATTACCGTTTCGTGTGAAATATCGGAATAAGAAAAGACAACTTCTTCAACTTTAAGATTTTTAATCAAGTCATCCAGTTCGGATTCATCAAAGATTTTAATACCTTCCGGATATAATTCTCCGGCCAGGGAGGCAGGATATATCCGGCCGTCGATATTAGGTATTTGGGTTGCTGTAAAACCCACAACTTCATATTTTCTGTTATTGCGGTAAATTACGTTAAAATTATGGAAATCACGGCCGGCCGCTCCCATTATTAATGTTTTAATTCGGTTCATTTTTACTCCAAATGAATTTTGTTTTTTTAAAGAATGATTAATAAAAATTTCTGATTGAGACAGATTCTGATAAAGAAGGTCTTAGGCGAAACCAAATCCCTGGCGGAAACATAATACACGGGCAATGAGTTTTATCATTTTTCGGACATAAATGGATATGAAATATCAGTGGCAGGATCAAAAGTTTCCTTTATTGTTCTTTGAGACACCCAGCGAATAAGGTTAAATATGGATCCGGCCTTATCATTTGTTCCGGAAGCCCGGCTGCCGCCAAAGGGCTGTTGTCCTACTATGGCGCCGGTAGGTTTATCGTTAATATAAAAATTACCGGCAGCATGAGATAACTTTAGACTGGCCTCTTCGATGGCCTGACGATCCTGGCTGAACACACAGCCCGTTAAAGCATAGGGAGAAGTTGAATCAACTAATTCCAGAGTTTTTTCCCAGTCCTTAGGTTCGTATATATATATGGTTAATACCGGACCGAAAATTTCTTCACATAAGAGTTTGAATTTCGGATCAGTCGTAAGGAAAGTGGTGGGCTCAATAAAATATCCTTTAGAATCATCACAATTACCACCGCTGAGAAGGGTAGAGTCGGATGATTTTTTGGCAAAATCTATAAATCCTTTAATGCTTTCATAAGCTGATTTATCAATTACAGCATTCATAAAATTACTAAAGTCTTCTACATCTCCGATTTTGACCTTATTCACCTGTGCCAGGTATTTTTCTTTTAATTCAGTCCAGATCGGCGCTGGAATATAAGCCCGGGACAAAGCGGAGCATTTTTGACCTTGATATTCAAAAGCTCCTCTTACCATGGCCGTAGAAAGGGCATCAACATCTGCAGAAACATGGGCAATGAGAAAATCTTTTCCGCCGGTTTCACCAACTATTCTGGGATAAGATTTATAATTGGATATATTTTCCCCGATTGTTTTCCACATGCCTTGAAATACAGCAGTGGATCCCGTGAAGTGGATCCCTCCCAAATTCGGATTTTTTAATACGGCGGGACCAATGCTTGAACCGGGACCTGGAAGGAAATTAATAACACCGGCAGGGAGCCCGGCTTCTTCAAATAATTTCATCATGAAATGGGAGCTGTAAACTGCACTGGATGCCGGTTTCCAGATCACTACGTTGCCCATTAAAGCCGGAGCCGCGGGCAAGTTTCCTCCAATGGAAGTAAAATTAAAGGGAGTTACGGCAAATATAAATCCCTCCAGTGCACGGTGTTCCATCCTATTCCAAATCCCATCCGGTGAATAAGCCGGCTGCTGTTCATAAAGTTCCTGAGCAAACCAGGTATTGAAATTTAGGAAATCAATCATTTCACAGGACGCATCAATTTCGGCCTGGTAAACATTTTTACTCTGGCTCAGCATTGTGGCGGCGTTCAAAGTCTGGTCGTTTCGCCGCTGTAAAATTGCCGCCATTTTTTTGAAAATAGCGATTCTGGCCTCCCAGGGCATTTTTGACCAAGTCTGCCAGGCTTCGAGTGCGGCCTCAATGGCCATATTTATTTCATTTTTACCAGCTAAATGATAATGACCTAATACATGCCGATGATTATGAGGCATGCGTATTTCGGCCATATTTCCAGTTTTTATTCTTTGCCCTCCTATAATTAACGGGATTTCAATAGTTTGAGATTTGAGCTCCTGAAGCCTTTGTTTTAAAAAGGTACGCTCCGTGGTTCCGGGACCGTAGGATAAAATGGGCTCATTCTGTGGTTTAGATACTTTAAATTTGGCGTTGGGCATGAAAAACCTCATCTGGTAAACAGGTAATTTAATTGAATAAGAGCCGACTAATTTACCTGCATTAATGAATGTATATCAAGAAGGAGAGTGCGGGGAAGAAAAAATTCGAGGAATTTTTTCAGCGCGCAGAAAGGAAAGAGAAGCCAGAGGGGAATCAGTTAGCAGTTACGAGTGACGAGTTAGGAGTGGGAAAAAGAAGAAATCAGTCGACAGAAATCCCCGTCACTATCCCTACGCTGCTTCGCTCCCAGCGGGACAGGCAGAAGTCAGAAGCCAGAGGAAAAGATTAAAGATTGCGGAATGAATTTGTTTAAAAAATTCTTACCCGTCACTCGTCACTCGTAACGGAAAATCTATGATTTTCCCGTTACACGTCATAGAAAAAATCATAGATTTTTTCATGTCACCCGTTACTTTTTTCCCTATTCGCTGAATCCAGGAAATTATTCAAAATACTTATCATTACCGCTTTGTTTTCCGCTCTGACCAGCTCATTTCTAATAACAGAGGCTCCTTTAAAACCCTTAATATACCAGCCGAAGTGTTTCCGCATCAGGTTGGTCCCGATTCTGGAACCGTGGCATTCCAGCATATATTTAAAATGA
>JAZFSI010000157.1:0-5692 GCA_036446075.1 Fidelibacterota bacterium | reverse complement strand
TCTTTAAATTTTTTCAATTCTCTCCCGGAAATTGAGCGCCGGTATCTGCGCAGCAAGGTAACTGATAGAAACCATATAGAAGCGCGCATTCAGAGTTCGCTCTCCGGGCAAATAATCCGTCGAATTGTCACCCTTGAGGATCGAATTATAGCCGATGGCTCCCTGGAGATACTTTCTGATGAATGGAAAGAGGGAACTGGGTATATGCGCCTGGTCATCCATAGTAAATTCCGCAATTTAGGAGCCGGATTTGTTCTGGCCTGGAATCTTTATCAAACAGCTTATGACAATAAATTAAAACGCATCATTACCAAGCTCATGCGTCCCCAGACAGATCTCGTGGAAACCTATGAAGAGCTTGGTTTTAAACATGAAGGTCTTTTGCCTAATTATGTCATCGATCAATTGGGGAAAGAACAGGACATGATTATTATGGTCTGTTCTCTTGAAGAATTACGCAATGCGCATGCTTTTATCGGAGACTGGATAGAAGCCGGACACGCTTCTATCGGGGCAGGAGAAATGTAGTCCTTTTCCTTTCAAACTTTTATACTTTTATTTCTTTCCAATCTCCTTTACCTACTTTCCAGGCCATAAACCCTGCGAACAAAAGGATATTAAGCCCAAAGGCTGCCCAGGGGCCAATCATACCCCAGCCCCAATGAATGCCGGTAATATAACTCAGGGGCAGACAAACGGCCCACATGGTTATGGTTTCCAAAACAGCCGGGAACCTGGTGTTTCCTGCTCCCGATAAAGCAAACCACAGAGTTAGACCCACCGCATCCACAAATTGAACCAGGCCCGTGATTCTTAAGGCTGTAAGACCTTTGGATAGAACCTGAGGATCATCTGTAAATAATGAGAGAATTAAATTTGGTATTAATAGAAATATAAGCCCTGCGGCGCCCATGATCCAGAAAGATAAACGCACACTTTCGATTATACTGATTTCAGCCTGGCGCGGATTTTCTTCTCCCAGCGCTTTTCCCACCAGGGTTGCACAGGCCTGCCCAATTCCCACGCCGGACATAAAAGAGGCGTGCATGATAGTAAATACTACTTCCGTGGCGGCCAGGGCTGTAACGCCCAAAAGACCTACAATTTTAAAAAATACGGCATAACCGGCAGTAACAATTACTTCCTGGAAACCCTGCGGCAGAGCAAGGGCTATTTGTCTGCTGATGATTTTACGGTTAAAATGCAGCTTGAATACGGCGAATTTTTTACGCATTTCTCCATTAAATAAGTAATAAAAATAATGGAGCATTAACCATAAAGACGCAATTACTGTCGCCAGGGCCGCCCCTTTTACCCCCATTGCGGGAAAATTCGCCCAACTCCAAAGCCAGCTCATCCAGCCCAGATGGCTGGTATCTAAGAATTCTTTTAGTCCCTGAGAACCATAAATAAGACCTGCGTTTAAATATACATTTATCAGATTAGAGACTACCGTCACTTTCATGTGAACCCTGGTTTTTTCAATACCTGTAAAAAAACCCTGGAATACAAATCCCAATGATGAAAAAATTATACTAAAATATGCAATGGATGTATATTCAAGGCAGAGCGGTGTAATCTCCGGATCATTAATGAAAAAGGGAACGAAGCTCGGGGCTGTTTTCAGGCCTAAATAGGTTATGGGCACCATTATAAACAGCACCAGCAGCAATCCTGTCTGCAGAGCAGTACCGCATTCCTTGTAAATTTTCTGACCCAGCCGGCGCGAAGCAACTGTCTGTGTAGCTGTTCGAAATCCGATTGCAATGCTCAACACAACCTAGATCAGCATGGAGCCCATGCCCGTAGCTGCCAGTGCCCCTGCGCCCAGGCGGCCAACCATGGCCACGTCTGCCAAACTCATTATTGTGCGGCTTAAGTTACTGGCGATAACCGGCAGCCCCAGGGTTAAAATCTGAGTGGTTACTGCTTGATCATTTACCTTGAAAAGCTGTTTTAATTTGAAAGGCATATTTATTTTTAAAAATTGTATCTAAAAAATTAAATGGAGACGGGGGAAGTTAGAAGTTACGAGTGAAGAAAAAAAGAAATCCCCGCCATTGTCGCTTCTCTCCTGGCGGGACAGGCAGAAATCAGATTGCAGAATTCAAACGGGGAAAGAAGTCCCTGATACAGTCGCTACGCTGCTGCGCTGCTGCGCTCCCAGCGGGGCGGCCGGGTAACAGGAAAATTTCAGCGAATTTTTTCGAGATGTTCCCGTCCGTGTTCGTCAAAATAAATGTCCGAGAATGCATTTATCAGCTGCTGGGTTTTGATGGCATAATCAATATCAACTGTTTGTTTGCATTTCATGGCAGACACTAGAATCTGCTGCAAAAGCAGGGTTCTGTTAAGATATAATTCGTATTCTTTGGAGTTCTCTTTTGCGGGCTTAATTCTCTGAGTCAAAAAATAGGCCGAAATAACATTCTGGATTTTTTCGGCGTGAGTTTCCTTTGCCTTTACCCAGCGTATAATCTGGTTCATTGATTGCGCATCTTGATTCCCAGCCAATTTTTCAATTTGAGCCATAGCTTTCTCAATTGTAGTAATATGTTCGCCGAGAGCCATAATTCGCGCCGCATCATCATAAATACCGCAGGGAACTTCGCAATGAGCCCAGAGACCGGCCGGAAATAGACACAATAATAGTAAACTTATCTTATTCATTATTTTCTCCCTTCACTTTAAATAACGAACTGCTCTGCTTTAAATACGATATTATTTTAGCCTGGTCTATTTCTTCGGGGAAACCCAGGGCGGTTATTTTTATTCCCACATAATTCCAAACGGGAGAAATTAATCCGCTCCATTCATTTATTATGGACTTTATCTCCGGAAATTCTTCTGAAAAACGCCCGCCTCCAACACACCTTACCACAACTCCCGGCTCTCCCGGCGGTAAAGTATAAATATGGCTGACATCGGGGAAAGTGGGCAGGGTTTTATAGGGAGTATTATCTGTTAGAAAATTAAATCCGGAAATATTTATGTGATCTTTTATATAAACAGGTTCAGAAATGTTTTTAATTTTATCCAAAATCAGGAGATTCTTCAGGTGGAGCGTCCTTTTCAGTTCAGTGAATATTTCCGGGTTGATAGTTTCCGGATCTACTTTCTTGGGCCATAAAATTTTATAACCCAGCCATTGCCCCATAAAATGTCTGGCCAATTCCTGTTCCGGTTTAATATTTAATCCCCAAAGCGCGGGTTTCCGAATTAGATAAAGCCGACTTTTCATATCTTTCGCGGTCCAAAAAGTTCTGTTCCCAGGCGTATCATGGTGCTGCCCTCTTCTATCGCAATCTCAAAATCAGAGCTCATTCCCATTGATAATTCCTGCATTTGAGGCTGCCCTGATGAAAGCTGAGTATTAAGGTTGTTAAATAATTCTCTCAGATTTTTAAAGGCAGTTCTAATTGTGTTCTCATCATTTGATAGTGGTCCAACTGTCATTAAACCGTCTACCCTCAAATTTTCGAGATTTCGGCATGCCAGCTGGGCTTCAATATCATTTATAGAAAACCCATTTTTCTGAATTTCTCCGCTGGTATTTATTTCTAAAAGTACGGGCATAATGAGACCCAATAAATTTGCTCTTTTGTTAATTTTTTGGGCCAGACTTAAGGAATCAACAGAATCTATCGTATGGAATAAATCCAAAGCTTTATTCACCTTGTTGCTTTGCAGGTGACCGATCATACGCCGGGTAAGATTAAAATCCTTTTCCAGTAATGGAAATTTCCAGGCCGCTTCCTGAACCCTGTTTTCTCCGATTTGACCCAGGCCGGCCTGCTGAGCTTCCAAAAAGGCGGTAATTGGTTGGTTTTTGGTTACAGCCACCAAAATTACTTCAGAATTGAGCCCCGAGCGGTGTTGTGCTTTTTCTATGCGTTCCTGAATCGAAGCAAGTTTTTCAACCAGGATCAAGCCTTGTCCTGGGGATCATTTTCTATCTCCTGGGGTTTTTCTGTCTCGTTATTTTCGTCAGAATCATCAACGGTTTCTTCTTGAATAACTCGGGTGATCGAGGAAATAGTTGAACCCTCATCAAGTTTAACCAGCTTTACACCCTGGGTCACTCGGCCAATTGTTCTAATTTCATTTACATGCTGCCGCATAAGTACACCCTGGTTTGTAATCACAATCAAATCATCCTTATCAACGACTTCCATAAGTGCGATCATTTTACCGGTTTTTTCTGTAATGCGCATTGTCATTACACCCTTTCCTCCCCTGGTTTGGACCCGGTATTGGATAATATCAGTGCGCTTCCCCATGCCTTTTTCAGTGGCTACCAGGATTGTTCCTTCCCGCTTTACCACCAGCATGCCCACCACCCTGTCCTTGGAAGAACTGAGCCGAATGCCTATTACGCCCATGGTTTTGCGGCCGGAGGGTCTGATGTTATTCTCTGAAAAGCGAATCGATTTTCCCTCTCTTGGTCCCAGAAGAATGTCATTCTCTCCATTGGAAATACGGGCCTCAATCAGTTGATCGTCCGGGCGAATTTCAATGGCATATATTCCCCCTTTTCGAGGATTCCCGTAGGCCGATAAAACAGTCTTTTTTACTATGCCGTTTTTCGTGGCCATAACAATGTAGTGTTCGTCATCAAAATCACGGACAGAAACAAACGCTTCTACCTTTTCCTGCGGTTCACAGCCGATAATATTTACAATCGCCCGTCCTCTGGCGGCTCGGCCGCCCTGGGGTACGTCATAAACTTTCAACCAGTAGCACTTTCCCCTGTCTGTAAAGAACAGCATATAATTGTGGGTATTGGCAATGAACAAATGTTCGATAAAATCGTCATCTTTCGAAGTTGCGCCCTGAAGGCCGCGCCCACCCCGGTGCTGGCTGCGGTAAGTGGAAAGGGCCGTGCGTTTGATATAACCTTCATGGGTAATAGTCAAAACCATGTCTTCCTGAACAATCATGTCCTCAATGGAAAATTCCTGGCCGAAAGGCATTATTTCTGTTCTTCTTTCATCTCCAAACTGCTGCAATACGGCTTCAAATTCTTTCGTAATAATATCCATTCTCTGGAGCCTGCTGTCTAAAATTCCCTTATAATTCCCAATTAATTGGATCAATTCCCTGTATTCTGCAACTACCTTCTCCACCTCCAGTCCTGTCAAGCGCTGCAGGCGCATGTCCAAAATAGCCTGAGACTGCAGGGCGGATAGACTGAAAGTATTCATCAATCCTTCTTTGGCCTGGACCGGGTCTTTACTGCCGCGTATTATTTTAATGATTGCATCAATATTATCCAGGGCTATTTTTAAGCCCTCCAGTATGTGGGCTCTTGCTTCTGCCTTTTTTAGATCATATTTTGTGCGGAGTACAACGATTTCATGGCGAAAATCAATAAAATGCTGCATCATTTCGCGCAGACCCATAACTTTTGGAACTCCATTAACAAGAGCCAGCATTATAATTCCAAAAGTGTCCTGCAGCTGTGTGTGTTTATAGAGCAGGTTCAAAACCACCTCGGGAACGGTATCCCGCTTGGTTTCAATTACAATTCTCAGGCCTTCCTTATCGGATTCGTCCCGCAGATCTGAAATGCCCGTAATTTTCTTATCTCTTACCAGGTCCGCAATCTTTTCCATGAGATTGGCTTTGTTTACCTGATAGGGAATTTCAGTAATAATAATACTTTCGCGGCCGCTTTTAGTTGTTTCGGTTA
>JAZFSI010000156.1:0-5069 GCA_036446075.1 Fidelibacterota bacterium | reverse complement strand
CTAATTTAGTACACTCATTAAATTCATATATTTAATGATAATATACATTATAAGTATAATTATTTTGATTTATACTAAACCATTATTCGGTTCCGTATTTTATTTTCTTTCGCTGAGACAATCTTTTGTTTGCATCAAGTTCCATTTTCCGCAGGCGAATTTCTTCCGGAGTTACTTCCAGTAGTTCATCTTCCCGGATCAATTCAATTATTTGATCCAGGGATAAATTTCTAAAAGGCCTGAGCGTAACCGTAATGTCCGAAGTAGAACTGCGCATATTTGTGAGTTTTTTCTCCCGTGTAATATTTACGGTCAAATCTTCGGTCCGATTGCGTTCTCCAATCACCATGCCGGCATAAACTTCTGTAGTAACCGGTATAAACAGTTCACCCCTGTCAGCCATTGCCAGGCAGGCATAGGTTGTGACCTTTCCGTTCCTGTCCGCAACCAGGGCGCCGTTAATACGCTGGGGAATCCGGCCGAACCAGGGACTATGTCCCTCGAAAAGTTTATTCATTATACCAGCTCCTCTGGTATCCGTTAAAAACTGGCTTCTAAACCCAATCAACCCTCGGGAAGGAATAATGAATTCCATGGAAACCCTTCCATATCCGTGATTTTGTAAATTGACCATGCGTCCTTTTCGAATAGATAATTTTTCCGTAATAACGCCTACATTATCTTCAGGAATATCCAGAAAAACTCGCTCTACAGGTTCCATAACCTTTCCTTTTTCTTCATGGGTAATTACTTTTGGTTTTGATACCATAAATTCATACCCTTCCCGGCGCATGGTTTCAATTAGAATGGCCATCTGCAGTTCTCCTCTGCCTTTGACCTTAAACATGTCCGCACGGTTAGTGGCAGAAACTTCCAGGGAAACATTTCCCAATACCTCCCGGTTCAGCCTGTCTCCCAATTGTCTGGAGGTCAAGTATTTTCCTGTTTTACCGGCAAAAGGTCCATTATTCACGTAAAAAAGCATGGAAACTGTGGGCTCATCAATAGAAATTCTGGGCAGAGCCTTTGGATCCGGATCACTTGATATTGTATCCCCGATTGAAATATTATTAACTCCTGCCACCGCAATAATATCTCCGCAAAATACTTTTTCCACTTTAGTTTTTTTGAGCCCTAAAAAAGTATAAAGAGCAGAAAATTTAATACCGCCTGTCACTTTGTCCCGGCCGCATAAACTATAGCTTTTATTCATTTCCAAAGTACCGTTTCGCAGCCGGCCCACGGCTACCTGCCCCACATATGGATCATAATCAAGGTTTGTTACGAGAAACTGGGGGATATGATCATCTTCTGCCTCGGGGCCGGAAATTTTATTAATAATACAATCAAACAAAGGTACAAAATCTTCTGATTTATCTTTTAGGTTTAGAAATGCGATTCCTGCTTTGGCATTAGTATAAATAATGGGAAATTCAATTTGAGAATCATTGGCGTCCAGATCGATAAACAGGTCATATATTTCGTTTATTACTTCATCAATGCGGGCGTCGCTGCGATCAATTTTATTAATCACCACAATAATGGGAAGATTTTTTTCCAAAGTTTTTTTAAGCACAAATCTGGTTTGGGGCAGAGGTCCTTCGCTGGCGTCAACAAGCAGCAAAGCACCGTCAACAAGATTCAGGCTCCGCTCAACTTCCCCCCCAAAATCGGCATGCCCCGGCGTATCCATAATATTGATTTTGATGTTTTTGTAAAAAACAGCTGTATTTTTCGCTGTGATGGTAATTCCGCGTTCCTTTTCAAGGTCCATTGAATCCATTATCCGTTCAGCTACTTCCTGGTGTTCATGGAAGGTACCGCTTTGTTTTAACAATCCGTCAACCAGGGTTGTTTTACCATGGTCTACATGGGCGATAATCGCGATATTTCTAAAAGTGTTTTTTCTCATAATATTGATTATTGATTCTGTCGTTAAAAAAGCAAGTAAAAACCGGGCTGGAATTTCGCTAATAAATTATTAGCCCCTAAGTGAAAAATCGGAGATTTTTCGGTGAATTGTGAATTGTGAACAGTGAATAGTTGGGGAGGTAACGGGTGACGATAAAAAATTCATAGAATTTTTTACGTGAGGAGAAAAATCAGAGATTTTTCTGTAATGAGAAAATATCCTGCGAATATTTTCCGTGAAGAAGGTGGAAACAAATGTATTGATTCCACCTGTTTTCACTCGTCACGCGTAACTCGTAACTATTTTCCTCTCTGACCTCCGCCTGTCCCGCTGGGAGCATAGCAGCGAAGCGACAGTAGCGGAAACTTCTTCTTCCTATTTGCTTGGTTTAAAGGAAAGTAAAAATTTAGTGCCTGCTCCTTTTTTCGATTCAATTTTTAAACCCACACCGTTTAATTCCAGATGGAACTTGGCCAGGGACAGTCCCAGGCCCAGACCTTGGAATTTTCTGGAAAATCCTTCACTTTCCTGCGAAAATATGCCGAATATTTTTTCTATATAAAAATTTGAGATACCAATCCCGGTATCATTTATGGAGAGTAAATATTAACCCGATTTAAGCCCAAGATCAATTGTTACAATTCCCTGGTTTGTGAATTTTACGGCATTATCAATTATATTTTCCAAAGCCAGAGATATTCCATAATTATCTGCGAAAATACAGGCCGTCTTAATTCCGTGATTATAAATTAATTGAATATCTTTTTCTTGAGCCTTCAGGCTGAATTCACTAATTAAATCGTTAACCAGATTACATAAATCCATATTTTCATTTTTTTTTACATAGGATCCGGATTCCAATTCAGACATTTCCAATAATTCATGAATCGTGCGCATGAGCCTTTCACTGCTTTTTCCTATAATCCTCATAAAATCAATTTCTTCTTTTCCCATTAAAGGACCAATTCTCATTTCGATTAATTGGGAAAATCCAAGAATAGCATTTAGCGGCGTTCGGATTTCATGGGATACCTTGGCTAAAAAAAGTCTTTTTATTTTTTCGGCTTTTTCAGGTGCATTCAATATTTCCGGGTTCCTTTTTAGCTGGCCCTCATGAGATATTTTTCTATTGCCGGAAATAAAATTGGAAAAATAGAATCCATTTTTTTCACGCGGAAAAATCCTGTCAGCCGCTGCTTTTGACATTTTATTTGAATGCGATGCCTGTCTATTAGTCAAAAAATTATTCCGAGTAACAATATTCCCGGAAAAATAAGGAAAGAAAAAATCCATATCTCCAAAATGAGACCTGGATCCCAGTGGTTCTATAATTTTCTCTTTATCCAAAATATTCATGCCGGCTGTACCGGAATTCATTTCATACATCTGCTCCGCTGCCTTCTCCTTGATAAAGGAAAAATTATGAAATTTCTCTCCGGTTTTAAAAATGGTCCCGGCCCAATCCGTCTCTTCTGCCGCACCCCGCTTACTTCTTATAAATACAATTATTTGATTAGGTGACAAAAACAAAAGGCAGGCCTGGAAAAGATCTCTTTTATTTTGATCCAATATTATATCAAACATAGCAACCTGGCTGGTTTTATTTAGATTCTTGAGAGCCTTTTTAAAATTTTTATTCAACTGACCAAGGGGCATTTCTAATATGTTTTGCCCCAGAAAAGGAGATGAAGTCGAATAATAACAGTACATTTTCCGCGTTTTGATTTCCAGAATTTTCCCTTCACTGTTTAAACGAATTACCATATCCGGGAGCATCCGGCCGAGATAAGTTAATTCCAGATTTGCCCGGGAAAGTTCCTTAGATTGATTTACGAGGGTTTGTTTCAGTATTTTTTTTTCAATATTTGATTGAATGTAAACCTTATTTACAGCTGTTAAAAAACATCCAAATTCTTCAGGAACATTTTTTAAGTCACCAAAATATTGAATCAGCTGATCTTTCAACAGACATGTTTTAGAGTTCATTTTTTTAGTTACCAAAGTTGTCCGATAGTTCAGTTGATTTCAATAGATAGGATGGCATTATGGTAAATCAGGAAAATTTGGAGGCAGTCCCATTTGTTCATCTTTTTTAAGGGTCTGGTCGTTAAACATTTTAATTCCGGCCAGGACCAGACCGGTGACTGTTATAATTCTAAATCCCCTAACCCAGTTTTTAAGTTTTTTTGATTTACCGGATTTTTCCAGGCTGCCGAAAGGAGGCCATTTTGACATTTCTGAATTTATCAGGTAATCCCTCAATATTTTAACCTGAGCTAAGGGCTGAGAGGATAAAACAACATTATAATTTTGGGACCGTGAATTATTTCCCCTTCCATTTGAGGTGGATTCAACAATAATTCCGGCAATATCATCATCAATATTTAAAAGATTGACAGGATTCAGTTTAATATTTCTGAATTTTGGATCATCAGACAGGCTTGGGGAAAATTGTATCTGATAATCCTGGTCCCCGTCATCCCTTTGATCATCAACGCCGCTTATGATAATTTCCTGCGGAATATTCCAATTTTGCCGGTTAAACTCAACTATTCCAGGAGAAACAATACCCTCTTCGGGGTTTGAACTTTGGATTTTTACTTTTACGCCGGCACCCGGTTTTGAAGCTAATACCAGAAAACCGGAGATTAATCTGAGGTTAGTCTTTCCATCCTTCTCCCTGGTAATTAATTTAGGGGAAGGTTCGAATATAATAAGCGCACGTTCATCATCGACATTAATTAAGGATAGCGGCCGAATTTCCAGCCCGTCGTAACTGCTGTCCTGCGAAGAAACAGAAAGAATATTAATTGAATAGTTCTGATTACCGTCTTTTTTTGAATCATCCCGGCCTCGGATCATAAATACCTGATTTTTATCCCAGTTTGTACTATCAAAAACCAAAATATTAGTTGATAATATTCCTTCAGATTTATTGGAACTGGTCAAACCTAAAGTAACTTTTCCTTTGGGTTTGGAGGCTAATTTAATCCGGAGACGAGCCTTACCGCCGGCTTCGTAGGTTACAAGGTTTTTGCGAGGCTGAATTATTATGCCAGCCTTCCCGGAAACCTTTTGAATTTGATTTCGATTTCCGAGTTCAAATAAATTATAATTAGGATCGGTAGATACTATTGGGATTTGACTTTTGAGAATC
>JAZFSI010000155.1:0-2905 GCA_036446075.1 Fidelibacterota bacterium | reverse complement strand
GCAAAATATTCATAGGGTTGACTACCGATAACCATACTGACATGGGCAGGTCCAATAAATCCGTCAATCGGTATCGAACCTAGTGCACGTATTTCCGGATTGTCCAAAATACCGGCTATAGCGCCGGGAGTTAAAACATGGTTACAAAAAACAAAAAAGTTTTTGAGTTTTTCCTTTTGGGCTATTTTTAAACCCAGAGCAGTCGGGGGTGCGGTAGTTTCGAATCCGATAGCAAAAAAAACAATCGGCCGATCTTCGGTCCGTGCTATATCCAAAGCATCCATTATTGAGTAGACCATACGGATGTCTGCTCCCGAGGCGCGCAGGGACTCAAGAGAAATTCCATCCTTCCCCGGAACACGGATCATATCCCCGTAGGTACATAAAATCATTCCGGGCTGCCGGGCTAAATATATGGCCATATTCAGACGGTTTATTGGTAAAACACATACGGGGCATCCGGGCCCATGGATCAATTGAATGGCATCCGGGAGAAAATCCTGAATTCCGTGACGGAAAATAGCGTGAGTATGGCTGCCGCAGAATTCCATAAAATTGTACTGCCTGTCGGCCTGCACTTCAGCCCGAATTTTTTTTGATAACTCCCGTGCAACGGCAGCATCTCGAAATTCTGTAATATATTTCAAGAAACGTCCTTTTGATTCATAAAAGCCAAACCGCCGGCCCAGGCCTGACCAAAGCTGAGACCTCCATCTCCCGGCGGCAGCTGCCGGGGAAAATATACTTTAAATCCTTTGGCTTTAAATTGGACTGACAGCAATTCTACCAATACTTTGTTGAAAAAACAGCCGCCGCCGCAGACAATTGTCTTAATTCCCCTTTCCTGTGCAGCTCCGGCGGTCCAATCCACGAGTCCGGCAGCCAGTGTGCCATGGAAATAGTTGGCCCCGGTAATAGGATCTTTATCCAGGAGGTACTCCATTAATGGAAGCAGGTCCAAAATATGCTTATCAATAATCCAGCCGCGGGAAAATGTTTCCGGTAAGTTTACCAGAGATTCAAGCAGGCTCGGCGCCTGACCTTCGTGATTCTGAATATCACAAATACCTAATAAAGAAGCGGCGGCATCAAACCATCTTCCGCAGCTTGTTGTGTATCCGGACAGATGAGGTTTATTTAATAGTTCCACTATTTTTTCAACATGGGGCTTTCTGGAATAGGTAGAAATAATTGTTTCCGTTTTTCCGAGGCAGTGCAAAACGGCCGCCCCCATACGCCATGACTGCCGGGATGCTGAATCGCCTCCTGGATGAGGCAGGGGTAATAAATGCCCGATTCTACTAAATACAGATCCCTTAACCTCAAGCAGCTCTCCTCCCCAGGCAGCACCATCATCTCCAAGACCAAATCCATCTAATGCCAGCCCGAGCACTGCTCCCTTCAGATTATATTCTGCCATGGTCGCTGCGATATGTGCATGGTGATGCTGTATTTTTATTGTGGGCAGTCCAAACTGCTGGGCCGCCCTGGTAGAATAGTAATCGGGATGTGAATCATGAATTACAACCTCGGGTTTTATTTGATGAAGGGCCAGAAAATATTCTATTGTTTCATCAAAGAATCGACAAGCGGCTGCGTTGTCTAAATCACCTAAATGCTGAGATAAAAACGCTTGATCTCCCCTGGTAACGCAAATAGTATTTTTTAAGAATGCCCCCAGGGCCAGAACCGAGGGGATGGAAAATGGCAATTGGACCGGCCTGGGTACAAAACCTCGAGACCTTCTTAAAAAGGACCGCCTCCCGTTTTGAAGTCTTAATACCGAATCATCAGTGCGTGTAAGGATTTTTCGATCATGAACCAGGAAGAAATCAGCTATTCCTCTTAGGCGTTTTATTGCTTCTGAATTCTTAATGCAGATTGGTTCTTCAGAAATATTTGCACTGGTCAGCACTAGAGGCGGCGCTCCGTAATAAAATAGTAAATGATGGATGGGAGTATAAGGGAGCATTACACCAATACTTTTTAAACCAGGCGCAAGGGACTCGGCCAAAGGTGAAACTGGCTGTTTATCAACCACAACAATGGGATGAGCTATTGATTCCAGTTCTATTTTTTCTGTTTCAGTAATATTTAGAATATGGTCTGCAAATTTTATATCTTTTACCATTATCGCCAGCGGTTTGGTCTCATGTCCCTTCCTAAAGCGAAGATTTTTAACTGCTTTTTCATTGGTTGCATCCACAGCCAGGTGGAAACCTCCTAATCCTTTTATGGCTGCAATTTTCCCATTTTTAATTTCTTCAACAACCGTTTTAAGCGGATCTGCCGAAGTTATATGATTTCCGGCAGAATCCAGAATTTCACAGTGTGGACCGCAGGCGGGGCAGGCATTTGGCTGGGCGTGGAAACGCCGATTGGCCGGATCGTTATACTCTTTCCTGCAGGCAGGGCAAAGTTCAAATTGAGCCATGGATGTAAAGGGCCGATCATAGGGAATTTGTTTAATAATGGTGTAACGTGGACCGCAGTTTGTACAGTTAATAAACGGATATAAAAAACGTCTATCCCCTGGATCAAGTAATTCAGTTAAACAATCAGGGCACACCGCCAGATCAGGGGATATAAAAGTTGAGACGGAAGAATTATTCCGGGATGGCATAATTGAAA
Source organism: Fidelibacterota bacterium (assembly GCA_036446075.1). Classification (GTDB taxonomy): domain Bacteria; phylum Fidelibacterota; class Marinisomatia; order Marinisomatales; family TCS55; genus JAZFSI01. Next base: position 274 of record JAZFSI010000155.1, on the reverse strand, counting down.
AATCTTTTTCCTTTTTCAGGGGGATTACTATGGAATTGATGCTGGTGATCAGCGCGGCAGAAGGAGCCGCGGTTTTGACAGCATTTGAAAAATTATCGATTTCTTCATTTTGACCCTGAACTTCGATGATTACTCCATCTGCTGAATTGGAGACCATTCCGGACAGATTTGATCTGCCTGCCAATTTATAAATAAATGGTCTGAATCCCACGCCCTGGACGATGCCGTTAATCAGGATTTGTTTACGGATAAGCGCGGGGATTTTTTTCTTCAA
>JAZFSI010000154.1:0-7374 GCA_036446075.1 Fidelibacterota bacterium | reverse complement strand
ACTGCAGTTCGTTTTTAGAGGTCGAAATTTCCATGTATATATCCAGACAGATTAAGAGGTTCGAAAGACTGTAAAATCATAGCTAAAAAGTAGATAAGATTACCCCAAATTATGGTGGTTTATCAAGAGGTTTTTAATATTGAGCAACCTGCTTTGCCGCTGTCGCGAATATTTCTTAATTCGAGTGTAAATTATATTTTTTAACATGAAAAAAGGATGTTTCAGTTAGAGGTCCGTTTGTACAAGTGAAGGGTGAAGGTCAAAATTCATTAAAATTTCCCCGTGAAGAAGGCTGATATGGTGCATTGACCTATTGATTTCTTTTTTTACCCGTCACACGTCACAGGAAAATTTTAATAAGAATTTTCCTTGTCACTCGTCACTTTTTCAACTGCTCACACGTAACACGTAACGGAAAAAATCATAGATTTTTTCCGGCCTCTTTCTTATTAATAAATAAATGGTTAAATAAATCTATTATTATTATTGTTGTGGGTAATTAGAAAAATGTTAACACCCAGGACCCCTTCCTCTTTTTTTATTGATATTTTGAAATTTTACTTCAACCGGCGCTTTATGTGGAAAAGACCATTATCTTTGTGGAAAACGAGGAAGTTGTCCACAAAGATAATTTTAGAGGTCCGGTTTAAGGGTTTAAACGGGCCTGTGGATAACTAATGTTGAAATCTGTTGAAAAGTTATTATTCAAGGATCCGGACGAACACCTTTTGCCGTGCATCGCTTATCCAATTTTGATACCAGGCGGTTTGTTTCTGATTTAAGGCCATTGCTTCGATTTCGGTCCAGTGATTTTTAAGCGAAGCTTTACCGCCTGGTTTTACAGAGCCTATCCACAAAAGGTGGTAGCCAAGATCAGAATTTACCGGTCCTTCGCACACGTTTAAACTGCCTTGATTAACGGCCATTCCAATTTCTGATATAGGGAAATTACCGGGATTAATCCAGCCCAAAGAACCACCCGTTTCTTTTGTTTGCTCATCCTCAGAATAGAGTTTTGTCATTTGAATAAAATTTTCCACGGTTTTTATGGAATCTTTTAATGCAAGAGCAAACTTATAAGCTTTAGAGTCGTCTTCATCTGTTGTTTTGGGCGATAATAAAATATGCCGGACTTTAATTTTATCACCCAATATCTCCTGGGTTTCAATTATGTGGTATCCGAAAACAGTCTTGACTGGTTTGCTGATTTCGCCGGGCTTAAGGGTGAAGGCTACCGCTTCAAACGCAGGGACAAGATTGCCGCGGCGGACAAAACCAAGGGAACCGCCGTTTTGGCTGGAACCCGGATCTTGAGAATATTGCTTAGCCAGCAGTTCAAAATCTGCACCGCCTAAAATATTTCCCCTTATTTCCTGCAACAGAACCTTGGCTTTTTCCACTTCGACATCCCCGGGTTTTATTTTTATCATTAAATGGCGAACTCTGGCCATGGACGGAAAAGGAGGTATACTGTCTTCATAGATCGAAAAAAATCGCTCTGTATCTTCCCGGTTGATAGTGAGATTGGACATAAGCTGCTGTCGATAGGTGTCCACGATCAGCATATCGCGCATATCGTACCAGAATTCTCGCTTATAGGTTCTGATGGATTGACCCAGGGCTTGCTCCACAGCCTCCTCATTGCCCAACTGAGCAATGAAACCATCAATGCGCTGATCAAGGGCCCGGTCAACGTTTTTATCTTCGATTTCTATCGAATCCAGGATGGCCATTTCTAAAACCACCATCTGATCTATTAGCGTTTGGATAATTTCATTCTGAAGAAGAATAATTTTGTCCATGTCGGTCTGCTGATTCAGACCCTGCTGGCGCATGGACATACTTAAATATTGAGCAGCATCACTTTTTAAGATGATTTTGTCCTCAACAACGGCAGCAATACCATCAATCGGGGGCCCCTGCTGATCCTGGGAAAACAGGGACGACATTAGCACAAGGGGTAGAAATTTTACCATAAGGATAGGGTTCTTCATTGATTTTTTTCCAAGAAAGATTTTGCATTGAAAACATGTTTTAAACTATCCAGCAAAGCCTCGGTTATTAAAATGGATTTGTTACGGACCAGGCGCTGCTGAATCTCATCATATACCTCAATCAATTCTTTTGCTGAACCGGCAGAATGGCGCTTTAAAATCTGAACTACGTGGTACCCGGCTTCTGTTTTTACAGGCCGGGGAAGTTTAACATTTTGATTATTAAAAACAGCTCGGTTTAGCTCAGGAATTAATTTGTTCCTGGTAACCGTCTCCGGCCGAACGGAATATTTATCTTTTAATTGACGGTTAGAGATTTTTGTTCCATTTTTTTTAAGTTCGGCGCGAATATCCTGAGATTCTTTTTTTGTTTGAACCAGAAAATGAAGGATCAGAGCCTGATCAAAACGCCGTTTATATGAATTAATATTTTTTTTATAATATTTTTCAATTTCTGCGGCTTTAATCTGAATCCGTTTTTGAACATGAGAGTTTAAATAAGCTCGGCCAACTAACCGTTTCTTATAATTTTCCAGGGCCGATTTAATTTTGCTGTCATCCTGGTAATTCATTTCCAAGGCAGCCAGATACAGAACCTCTTCATCCAGCCAGCGATTTACAATGGTTTCAATATTTGCCTCTGCTGCCATTGCGTTTAAATTTTTTTCAGCATCCTCAAGCATCAGCGTGTTTTTTCCGGCCCGAGCAATTATATTTCCTGATTCCTGCTGCGTACAGCTGATAAGGGCAAACGCCAAAAAAACATAAAGTAGATATTTCATAATCAGAAATTAACCCCCTTTAAGGCCTGAATACAATTGAGCAAACAAGCGGCTTTGGGCCACTGCCTGCTCCTGCCCGTTAATAGAAAATTCCACGGCAATGGTCCTGCCTTCCGGTATTATTTTATAGGGAAGAGACCCCCTTTCCAGTTCTATTTTGAGTTGTATTAAAAAAGTTTGTGCGTCCAGGCCTGCGGGAAATTTTTTAATGGCAATTTTAAGGGTGCCGGATTCAATTTTTAAACGTGAAAATGAATCTCCGGGAAAAATAGTTTTTAAACTTGTCAGCTCAAACAGATTCTCTGTTTCGGGAGGCAAGGAGCCGAAGCGATCTTTGATCTCTAATTTTAAATCCCGGACCTCAGACTCGGAGACGGCCTGGGAAAGTTTTTGATAAAAATACAGCCGGTCCTGAACCAGATTTACAAAAGCGGGTGGAATTAGAGCATGTCCTGAGAATGAAATTGCAATTTTTTCAATTTGATCGAGTGTGTCTTTACCAAACGATTCATCAACCGCCTCTTTCAGGATTTTATTATAGAGCTCAAATCCTACTTTGGAAATTTGTCCGCTTTGCTCATAACCGAATAAATTTCCGGCTCCACGGATCTCAAGGTCTTTCAAGGCCACCTCATAACCCGAGCCCAAAGCGGAAAAATGCTCCAGGGCTTTTAATCTGCGAGACGATTCCTCGGATAAAGCTTTACCGGGCGGGAGTAAAAGGTAACAGTAGGCTCGGCGAGAGCTGCGGCCTACCCTGCCGCGGATTTGATAAAGCTGTGCCAGGCCAAAAAGCTGGGCATTGTTAATCACAATTGTATTGGCATTCGTTACGTCTAGCCCGGATTCAATGATAGTTGTGCAGACCAGCACGTCAATTTCTCCCCGGAAGAAAGCCAGGATTATTTTTTCCAGCAATCTGCTGCTCATTCTGCCGTGAGCCATTGCAGCAGTGCAATGAGGGAATAAATTTTGAATTTTATTAAAAAAGAAGGGCATACTGTTTATATCATTGTGCAAAAAATAAACCTGACCCTCGCGATCCAGCTCAGTTTGAATTGCTTTTTCGATTTGGGACCATTTAAAGTATTTTACCCAGGTAGCTATTGGAATTCGTGATTTGGGCGGTGTTTCAATTTTTGAAAGATCACGCAGGCCCATCAGTGATTGCTGAAGAGTGCGGGGAATTGGTGTGGCAGTCAATGTTATTACGTCAACTCTTCTTTTTAGACTGCGGATAGTTTCTTTATGTTTCACGCCAAAGCGGTGTTCCTCATCGATAACCAGCAATCCCAGGTTTGCGGTGGTTACATCGTCTGAAAGCAGTCTATGCGTACCAATTAATAGATCAACTTGATTGGTATGCAGATTCTCAATGATGGCCGCCTGTTCTTTTTTAGAACGGAATCGCGATAACATTTCAACGCGTACGCCGAGAGGATCCAGACGGTTTTTACAGGTAATATAATGCTGATCCGCAAGGATTGTTGTAGGCGTCAGGAAAAAAACGATTTTACCACTGGACACTGCTTTCATTATAGCCCTTAGAGCTACTTCTGTTTTTCCAAAACCCACATCACCATATATCAGGCGGTCCAGAGGTACGTCCTTGTCCATGTCGTCTAAAACAGCGTCGATTGCCTGAGCTTGATCCGGAGTTTCTTCAAAGGGAAAGGAATCGGCCAGGGCCTCCAGTAATTCTGTATCAGTGCTGTAGGCAAATCCTCGCGGCATGCGGCGGGTTTTATATAGAGCTACAAGTCCATCTACAATTTCTGCAGCAGCTCGGCGTGTTGCGGATTTCTGTTTTTCCCATTTGGCGGAGCCAAGCAGGGCCAGAGCCGGCTTGGATTCTCCCAGTCCGATGTATTTATGAACACGGCTGAAGCGGTCTACAGGTACAAACACGTATCCTCCGCGGGCGTATTCAATTTTTATGTTTTCTTCCAGCGCCTCCGAAGAACCGACTTTTTCTAAACCGCGGTAAATTCCCACGCCAAAATCCTGGTGTACCAGATAGTCACCCCAGTTAATTGAATGCAGATTAGAAAATTTTTCATGTTTCACGCCTGCCGCCTGAACCTGCCAGCGCACAGCGCGTGAGGGCAGGGCGCCGGTTAATGATTTAGGGGTTAAACACAGGATCTTTAACTCCCTGCAATGAAAAGCATCGGGGATAGATGCCGGTATCTGACGGAAACGCACGACGTCATGGCTTGGAGGCAGAGCAGAAAAATAATAACAAGACGATTCAGGATATTCTTTAATTAAAACCTGTAAAGCCTCATCCCTAGCCTCTTTTGAGAGTTTTGACAAGTCGATACTTTGTACGTTAATGGTAATATTCTTATTAGTATCAGGTTCATTTCCCAATGCATATAGGGGTTTTTGATTTTGAATCCAGAATTTTTCAAGATCGTTAATTAAATTTTCAAGTTTAACGTTTTTTTTATTTTCTTGATATGAGGGGGGCGGTAGAATTTCAAGTTTCTCACGCTCCCCGGTCGAAAGCTGGGTGAGGGGGTTATAAAGGCGGATTGACTCAACCGAATCACCAAAAAATTCACAGCGGACAGGATGGTTCGCGTAGAGCAGATAAATGTCTATAATACCGCCTCTCACGGAAAAAGTTTTGGGCGTTTGTGTATGATCCGTCTGTGAATAATCCCAGGCCGATAGGCGTTCAATTAACATTTCTCTGTTTATAATTGAACCTTTTCGTAAGATCAGTTTTTGTGCTTCAAGGCTTTCGTGTGTGCCTACAGCCTGATTCAGGGAAGCGGGGGAAATTATATAAATGCCGGGTAGTTTTTTGTCCAAAGCCTGGTATGCTTCGGAAAAATAACGCTCCGATTCAACTTCAAATCCAGGTATGTGTGTTTCGTCCCGATTCAGCTCCGGGAAAAGATATACAGAGCCCCCCAGCAGATCGAAAAGCCCATCGTGGACCAGAACAGCCTGAGCGTCTGACTCTGCATGTATTGCAACAATCTGTTTTTGTTTAAAATTTAGAGCGGCGATTATTAAATACAGGAGAGATAGGCTCAAGCCGCTCAATGAAAAGGATTTTTCCAATAGAGTCTCTCTTTTGAAGGCCTGCAAAGGAGAAGCTTCTAAAAGCGCGTCTAAAATAAGATCTAACTGACCGGGGAAGATATTTTCCGAATTTGTTTCACGTGAAACCTGTTTCGTTTTAAGGCTCATATTTGTTTATGGAGCAATACAGATAAAACAGATATATCTGCCGGAGTAACGCCGGAAACGCGCATGGCCTGCCCCAGATTTTCGGGCTTGACAAAACTAAGTTTTTCACGGGCTTCATTAGAAAGGCTGTTTATGGATATATAATCAAAACTATCCGGAATATTTACATTCTCCTGCTTATTCAGCCTTTCAATTGTTTCCTGCTGGCGCCGAATATAACCTTCGTATTTAATGCTGGTCTCAGCTTCAGCATAGGCCTCGGCCGTAAATGGGTTAGAGTCAGGCGTTTTTATACCTTTAAATAATCTAACCGGCAGATCGGATATTTTTAGGGCAGGGCGCTTAAGCAGCTGAGCTGCGGGTCGTCTGGTCAGGATAGGTTTTTCCCCGCGCAAAACAAGCGTCGGGTTTACTTCCTCCGGTTTGATTGATTGCTGCAGGGCCGACAAAATCTGTGCACTTAAGCTTATATTTTGAACGATTTTATCGTATTCTTCCGAGTTGATAAGCTTTAAACAAAGGGATTTGTCGGCCAGCCGCCGGTTGGCGTTGGTAAAGCGCAGGATCAGGCGATATTCGGCCCGGGAAGTAAACATGCGATAGGGTTCCAGAGTATCTTTGGTGATTAAATCATTGATCAAAACACCCAGATAGGCTTCGCCCCGGCTTAAAATAAACGGTTTTTCATTATTTATTTTTTGAACTGCATTTACACCTGCCAGCAAACCCTGGCCGGCGGCTTCTTCATAACCGGAGGTGCCATTAATCTGACCGGCGAAGAACAGGTTGGAAAAATATTTAGATTCCAGAGACGCTTTTAACTGTGAAGGCGGAAAAAAATCATATTCGATTGCATATCCAGGCCGGAAGAATTTTACGTTTTCCAGCCCTTTGACTGTACGTAAAGCGTTTAATTGAACATCCTGGGGCAGGCTTGTTGAAAATCCATTAACATAAATTTGGTCTGAGCCAATCCATTCCGGCTCCAGAAAAAGAAGGTGGGACTGATGGTGAGAAAATCTTTTAATCTTATCTTCAATGGACGGGCAATAGCGGGGGCCGACACCCAGAACGTCTCCGGAATAGAGGGGACTGCTGTGTAGATTTTCAGAGATTATCTGTTTGCATTCATAACCAGTTTTTGTTGTATGACAGGTAATGTTCGGCGGTGAAAAGATTTGGGTGTTATATGAAAAAGGGGTGGGAAATTTGTCGCCGGATACAGGGCTGGTTACGCTCCAGTCGATTGAATTTTTAACCACCCGGGGCGGTGTTCCCGTTTTCAAACGGCCGCAGACCAGCCCCCTTAAGGTTAAGGCGGATGTAATTCCTTCGGCTCCGGATTCCCCCATTCTTCCTGCTCGTGCTTTTCTTTCACCAATATGAATTAATCC
>JAZFSI010000153.1:0-3510 GCA_036446075.1 Fidelibacterota bacterium | reverse complement strand
GGTTTTAACCTGATCCAATATTTCAGCAGCATTTCCGCGCTTTAATTCTAATTCGGAATAACTGCAGCCAGTAAAGAATAAAAGACAGCTGCTCAATAAAATACCCGCTTTTATCCGGGCCTGGCAGGAATGAATATTTTTAAACATATTAATCAGGTGAATTTGCATTAAAATTACTTTTTTAATCACAACCTTTTTTATAACTGGTGACGGGTAAAACCAGAAGTCAGTCTTTAGAAGGCAGAACTCAGAGGGGAAAATGTGCGGTGATTGGTAATGGTAAAAAATTCATTGAATTTTTTACGTGATGGGGAAAATTAAATAATTTTCCGTGAAGGGTGATAGGAAAATAAGTGTGTGTCATTGCGATCCCGACGGCATGTTGGGAGAAGCCTGTCTGGCGCCAGACAGGCAAACTCATTCATATTCTGTTTTTTTATTAAGAGATTGCTTCGGTCGTAAACTCTCTCGTAAAGACAGAAGCCCGTTTTTCCTTCTGGCCTCTGATTTCTTTTTTTACTCGTAACTCGTCACTCGTCACCCGTCACATTTCCCCTCTGCCTTCTGATTTCTGCCAACTGACTTCTTTTCTTGAGCCAGGCTATGGGTAAATAAGCCAGGCCAAAATGTGCCAGGGCAACAAATTCGCCTGTCAATATATACCAGGGCCAGGGACCCATATAATCCAGTAAGGTAGGCACGGATGGCTTTCCCATAATCCAGAAATAATTGGTGTCCAGCAGCAGATTGGTTATTAGAGCAACAACTAAAAAAGCATTCATTGCAATTAATGCTTTCCAGATACTTTTAAAGGCGGGCCGCATTCCATAAACAACCGCGGCATAAACCACAGCCAGCACAAGTCCATTATGACCTATAAAAAATCGGAAATAATGAAAATGAGGAAAGGCCCAGGATACATCCGGTGTGATGGAACTCTGTAAAACGCCGGACAGACCCCAGAAATACAAAATTTCAAACATGCGGTAACTCTTTTTCCACATTACCAGAATTATAGCCAAATCGGCAAAACGACAGAGGTGGAGCGGTAAATGTTTAGATATCTCAAAGGTTCCGGCTATCAGCTCCAGAACAACCCAGATCAGGTAATTACTCATCACAATTACACCAATGACAAGCCCCAGCAAATCCTGGCCGCGGGGACTCATTTTATGGCGGGCATAAAGAGGTATTGTTATGGTCAGTATAATTGAAACAGCAATAGCCCAGATATGATCCGGTCCAAAAAGTTCAAAAGGAGTTCCTGTATAGAGGTAATTTTTTACACTTTCCATATTATTGAAGTTTTTCTAATACAATTTGAATTGGTTGGGAGGCAGTTTAATGATTATCCGATTTGAAATAATTTCTATTGAATTTAATACCCAATACTCTGAAATAGCACACTGGAAAAATTAATGATTTAAAGCATAAAATGAATAATTTTTTTGTTAATACATATAATTTTTATTCTTAATTAATTTAGTATTTTTTTTAAGCATTATATCAAATCCATTAACCTGGTTTACCTCCATAATGCTGTCGATATGGGTGCCTTTTTTCTTAAATAACTTATTTTCTCTGGCTGCCTTTTGGGCGCCTGGTTCGTCCCGGGCACACACAAATATATTAGTATGGGATTCATAAAATCCTGCTTCTATTTTTTCGTCATAATAACCTAAATGAACTAAAAATAATTTCATTATATATCCTTTTTATTCAATAAATACGCAGTAATATTTTTCATAATTTTTCCAAACTAACGGCGGATTTCAATTTTTGAAAATTAACAATTCCAGGGCATACCCAGCCATAAAATTTGGTAATATTATAAAGTCAATATCGTAAACTTGCAACACACAAATCATCAAATCCGGGAAAAATATGTCAGATAAATCAAAATCTAATTTTAAAAAATATTCATCTTCAGAAAAGAAGGGTTGGACTATTTTGCATGCTTCACAGGCAGACTGGTTCCGGAATGATAAATTCGGTACAGTTTGCAATTTTGAAGGGGATAATCCATTTCCTCAGATCGGTGTTAATATTCATGTTATTAATCCGGGCCAGCCATCAAGTCTTTACCACCGGGAACAGGCCCAGGAGAATTTTTTTGTACTTTCAGGAAAATGTTTGGTGATCATTGAGGAAAAAGAATTTGAATTAGAGGCAGGGCATTTTGTGCATTGTCCGGCTGGCACTACTCATGTTTTTGTCGGGGCAGGAAATGATCCCTGCGCCATTTTGATGATGGGATTTAGACCCCAGAACAAAAATCTAATTTATCCTGTCAGTGAAACAGCAGCCCGTTATGGAGCATCCGTTGAGAAGGAAACGTCCAGCCCGCGGGAAGCTTATAGTAATCAACCTGTTTTTAAAAAATCCACAAAGAAAATATGGCCCTTAGATTAAAATCCCATTTCTACTTCCCTGTTAAATCATATTCCTGCCGAATGAATAATTGTTAGTCACGAATTTCAACGGAATACTGCAGGAAATTATGTTGATAAAAAAAATACAATCCTGCATAACTTCAACTGTTTCAGCATCGCCTTGGACTGAGAATATAATACTCAGAAGCTGAGTAATTTCGAGAATAAGACTTGGCTTCCCTGCGGACTGAACGCGAAATAATGGATAGATTAAAATTAATTATTCTTTGGGGGCTATTCATTTGGCCGGTCATGGCCGGGAATTACAATTTTACCATTTTGCCTTCCGGAAGTTATTTTGAAACCATTATTCTGGATCCCTCCGCCAGTCAGGTAAATGCCAGTCTATTAGCCTATCAATTTAAGGGGAGAATAGACCGCAAGATGCATACATCCATTAATCTGGGAATTACCCGTATGCTCCTTCGCTGGGAATTGGAAAAAAACAGGGGATTTGAGCTGGGATTTGAATACGGTATTCACAGCCAGTTCAGCGTTGAGGATGCGGGAGCAAATTTTTTGGGCGGCCTGCAAAATTCAGATTACCGCATCACAGGAGTTGCCCATTATAAAAATAAGGTCCATACTTATAGAATGACTCTATTTCACCAATCATCGCACCTTGGTGATGATTATATAATCAGAAATGATATTACACGACCTACCTCAAATGTATTGAATTATGAACAATTGGATTTCTTATTATCTACAACTAAAAACAATTTCCGGTATTATTATGGCCTGGGTTTTAACATAAGCCCAAATACAATCCGTAAACGACTTTCCCTGCAGCTGGGATATTTTTTTAATAAAGGTCTTAAAATAAATAAAAATATGGGATATTTTTATGGAATTGATGTGAAAACATTTGAACAAAATGATTTCCGGCCAGGGTTAAAGATTGGTCTCGGATTTGAAATCGGACGAAATAATCATAATCCATTGCGAATATTAATGGAATATTACAAAGGACATTTGCCATACAGTACTTTGGAATATAAGCAATTACAGTCTTTTGGAATCGGTCTGTATCTAAATTCCATTTTATAACAGAACTCCCCTTCCTCCTTTCCCGAAT
>JAZFSI010000152.1:0-6679 GCA_036446075.1 Fidelibacterota bacterium | reverse complement strand
CATAGATGATTACCGTAATAAATTTCAATTCGGCTGTGAATACGGTAATCTTATCGAAAATGGAAAATTAACAAAAACTGTTCGCAATCCAAATTATCGAGGGATCAGTAATCCATTTTGGAACAGTCTTAAAAAGGTCGGTGATTCAAGTACATTTAAAATTTACGGTACGCCCAATTGCGGAAAAGGTGAACCAAATCAGGTGATACGAGTAGGCCATGCCGCACCACTATGTTTATTTGAAAATGTTGAAATATTTGGAGGAGCCTGAACATGGAAAAAATGTTTACTGCGATTTCGGAAAAAATGTTTTCTGAATTAAACCCGGGTGAAATTCTGACTTTATCATTCAAAGGCGAAACAAGCCAATACATTCGTTTAAACAATGCCAGAATCAGGCAGACAGGTCTGGTCGATGACGCTGTTTTAGGAATGCAGCTTAGTAAAGGAAATCGAATCTGCTCCGGGGCAGTCACTTTCAGCACAAATCTTACAGAAGATATAACCAGAGCCGGCGGGGAACTGCAGCGGCTGCGGGCCGAACTTCCCCAGCTTCCCGAGGATCCATTTATCGTAAAACCAAGCGGAGAAGGATCCAGCCTGGAAATAAAAACCGCCCGGGGACTGCCTTTTGATCAAGCTGTAGAGGCATTACTGCCGGCCATGCTGGGAGTAGATTTGGTAGGGATTTGGGCTTCTGGTAAAATTTATTATGGTTCTTCAAATTCATTAGGTCAGAAACACTGGTTCGAAACAAATACATATTCCCTCGATTATTCCCTGGTTGCTTCCGATCATAAAATGGTAAAAGGTACTTTTGCAGGGACTGATTGGGATCAGGCCGCATATGAGAAAAATTTGGCGGAATCAAAAAGCAGGCTTAAACTGATGTCAAAGCAGCCCGTAAAGGTTCCCCCGGGAAAGTACCGTACCTGGTTTGGACCTCAGGCAGTAGTTGATTTTCTGAGTACTTTCAATTGGATGGGATTAAGTGAGGCCGCCATTCAGCAGGGCTGCAGCGGTTTCGGGCGGATGCGGAATGAGGGAGCCAGATTGTCATCAAAACTATCCTTAAGCGAGAATTTTTCCCGCGGTCTGGCACCGCGCTTTAATTCTCTGGGCGAAGTAGCTGAAAATATTTCTCCCTTAATAAACTCCGGGGAATTAATCAACAGTATGGTCAGTTCACGTTCCTCTGCGGAGTATGGAGTACCCTCTAACCAGGCTGAGGAAAGTGAAATATTTCGTTCACTGTCCATGGATTCCGGTGATTTAGCGGAAGAAAAAATCTTATCTGAACTGGATACGGGCTTATTCCTGTCAAATTTGCATTATTTGAACTGGAGTGATGTAACAGGCGGCCGCATAACAGGATTGACCCGCTATGCCTGTTTTTGGGTGGATAAGGGCGAAATTACAGGGCCCTTGGACACTATGCGGTTCGATGATACTATTTATAACTTTTTTGGTACTGAATTAGAACGAGTAGGTGCAGATCAGGAACTGATACCAGACGTGTCAACCTATGAAGGGCGCAATTCTGAAAGTATTTTATGCCCGGGCATGCTGGTGAATTCCTTTGCTCTTACTCTTTAACAATTGCTGAAAATCGGCGATCGTAAACAGGAGCCATATAACTCCAATCGTATTTTTTAGCCTCAGCTCGTAAATCCGGACTGGAACCTGAAGGAGATTTAAGCGCTTTTTCCAGTCGGGAAACCAATTCATCAAAATTATTATAAAAAAAGTTATTATGGGTATTTCCACCCCATAATTCAAAATAAGACAGACGCTTTGGAAGCAGGGGCAGTGTGCTGCAGTAAATGGCTTCCAGGATGCTTATTCCAAAAAAATCCTGGATACTGGTAACAGGTAATATATCTGCTTTCCACAACCAGCGGGCATAATCCTCAAAAGAATCACAATAACCGAATTGAATAATTTTCCCCCCCAGTATTTCTTTGGCCCGGTTAAATATTTCGGGTACTTTTTTGAAATTTTCACCTACAATAGCCAATCTGAAATTGATCCCTTTCTCATGCAGAATAATTAGTGCTTTAAAGAATTCTTCCGGATTTTTATCGAATTCCCAGCGGTGATTCCAGAGTATTAAAGGTGGTTCTGTTTTAATATGGATATCTTTAAATCGATCAAATTTAATTAGATCGAGACCCAGGGGTAGTATGCTGGATTTGTTTCTGATTTTTTCGACTGATTCCAACTCTTTTAAATCCGGAAATTGTTTTAATAATCTCCCTGCAGAGGTTAAAAATGATTCTAAATGATAATTTGAGTTAAAAAAATTATGGTCGGAAGCGAGTGCGGAAACTATATTTATAAATCCATAATGATGATCCCGTTTTTCAATCACATCCCGGTCTGCGGGAGACCAGGGGTATGAGAGCTGGTTTTCATGAAAGTAAACTGCTGCCGGAATTTTTGGCATTTTGGATTTACCGCTTAAGGCCAGGAAGGTGGTTAAATCCAGCATGTCTGTGGCTAGTAAAAGATCAGGTTTTAAGTTTGAATTTAGAAAATCGCCGGCCAAAGTGATAGCTCCTCCGTGCATGCGCCATTTCCAGAATTGTCCCGGCATTGATAAAATATTAATTTCAAAGCTGCTATGATGTTTATAACCTTCTGCCCAGGTTTTATGTGAACCGGTAAAGTAGGGTTCCAATATAAGGATGTTCATGCCGGAAATTAGGTCTTTGGCACCCACTGAAGCATGTTTCAAAAATAAATTAATTTAGGATGTCAGGATTACAGTTTATAAACTTTTAACAAAAAATAAGAAAGGTCCAGAAAAACTGAACCTTTTACGTGCCCGAGACTGGAATCGAACCAGCACGTTCTTGCGAACACTAGATCCTGAACCTAGCGCGTCTACCAATTCCGCCACCCGGGCCTTTTTTAAAACCATTAAATCCGCGAAAAATACCTGGAAATAAAAAGAGAACTTAAGAGTAAGTGTTTTTGTCATCAAGGATTAAACTTGTAAGAGCCTTATGGTAAATTGTAATTTTCACGACGGATTATATTTATGAATGATATAAAAATTATAGCAACCAACAGGAAAGCGTACCATAATTATCATATTCTTGATAAATTTGAAGCTGGACTCCAATTAACTGGCAGTGAAGTAAAAAGCCTGCGAGAAGGCAAGGCCAACATAAAAGAGTCCTACGTGACGGTAAGGGAAGGTCAGGTCTGGTTGATGACAGCACACATCAGTCCTTATTCTCATACCGGATTCCAGGGACATGATCCAAATCGTGCCCGGCGTTTATTACTGCACGGGTCTGAAATTCAGAAATTGGGGGTATCTTTAGACCAGAAAGGACTAACGGCCATTCCACTTAAGATTTATTTTAATGCAAGGGGTATGGCAAAAATTGAAATTGGCCTGGCCAAAGGGAAAAAAACTTATGATAAGAAAATTGCTCTCAAAGAGCGGGATATCAAGCGGGAAACCGACCGTGAAATGCGAAACAGATAATGGCCTTTAAAAGTATAACAGAGCAATGGAAGATTATCAAGCGCGGTACTGAAGAAATTCTTCCGGAAAATGATCTGAAAAAAAAATTACAGCATTCGAAAGATTCAGGACAGTCCCTGGTAATTAAATTAGGCTGTGATCCCAGCCGCCCGGATTTGCATATAGGTCACGGGGTCGTTTTAAGAAAATTAAGACATTTTCAGGATTTAGGGCATAGGGCAATTCTTGTAATTGGGGATTTTACCGCCATGATCGGAGATCCAACCGGAAGAAATAAAACCCGTCCCCAGCTGACTCTGGAAGAAGCCCTTGAAAATTCAAAATCATACCTTGAACAAGCGAAAGTAATACTTGATATAAAGAGACTAAAAATATTATATAATTCTAGTTGGCTGAATCAAATGAATTTTGGAGACGTTATAAAACTGGCCAGTCATTATACCGTTGCCAGAATGTTGGAAAGAGATGACTTTACTAAAAGATTTAAATCTGAAACAGCCATTTCAATCCATGAATTTATGTACCCCCTGGCTCAAGGCATGGATTCGGTACATTTATGCGCAGATGTGGAAATAGGGGGAACAGATCAAAAATTCAATTTATTGGTGGGCCGAGATTTACAAAAGGAATACAGTCAAAAACCCCAGACAGTCATAACCATGCCTCTTTTAGAGGGCATTGATGGAATTGAAAAAATGTCAAAATCGGCTAATAACCATATTGGTCTTACGGAAAAACCAGAAGAAATCTACGGCCGGGCAATGTCAATCCCGGACAATATGATTTATAAATATTTTTTATTGGGAGCTGACGCAAATTCAGACACACTTTTTAGGATCAAAACTGAACTCACAGATCCCCTCGTGAATCCGAGAAATGTAAAACGGGAATTAGCTCGCGCTCTGGTAAGCTTATACCACAGCCAGAAAGATGCACTGAAAGCAGAACAGCATTTTGATCGAGTAATCGTAAACAAAACGGAACCAAAGGAAATGCCTGAATTAAATTTAACTGTGGAACGAAGTCTGGTGGATGTGATCCGCGAACAGGGCTTTACGAAAAGCAAGAGCGAAGGCCGCAGACTTATCATCCAGAATGCAGTTCGCCTGGATGGGGAAATCTGCCGGGATATAAATACGATCCTGATCCCGGGGAAAAAAGTTGTAATAAAAATTGGGAAAAGAAGGTTTTTGAGGATTATATGAAAAAATTCTGGTTTTTCTTCTGCTTTTTAATGATTTTAAATGCCGGTCCAAAACCTCAATTGGTTGTTTTTTTAGTAGTGGACCAGGCGCAGCCCGGATTGCTGCATAAATACGATACTCTATTTTCCGGCGGATTCCGCTGGTTAAAAGATAACGGTATAGAATTTTCTCAAGTTTACCACGAACACGGATATACTGCTACCGGGCCCGGACATTTTGCACTTGCTACAGGACAATATCCGGGAAATGGAGGTGTATTAGGCAACTGGTGGTTTGATCGGACAATTGGAAAATCATGGTATTGTGTGGAAGATTCTACTGCCAGAATATTAAGCGACGACTCTTTTGGACGCTCCTATCGTTTTGTGAGCACGCCCGGCCTGGGTGACTGGTTGAAGCAGGCTAATCTGGAATCGAAAGTATTTTCGATTTCCGGTAAGGACCGTGCCGCCGTGTTTTTGGGTGGAAAAAATTGTGATTTATCTCTCTGGTACGATAAACATGGAAGCTGGACAAGTTCTACTTTTTATGTGAATGAACTTCCGTCCTGGGTTGTAGACTTTAATGCGGGTTTAAACGTATCAAGTTATGCTAACTCAGTCTGGAACAGATTATTAGATCAGGAAATTTATGAAAAATTTGCTCGTCCGGATTTCTTTAAAGGGGAGGTTGACATTTCAAATCAGAACCAATATTCTCCTACTCTTCCGCTCTTTTATAACATGATTCCTGTAAAGGATTTGATTTTCTGGTTTTATGGAACTTATTGGGGTGACAGGGCTGTTTTGGATTTGAGTGAAATAGCTATTAAGGAAAATCTGCTTGGGGCCGATGAAAATACTGATATTATATTTATAAGCTTATCAGGCACAGACGGTATTGGTCATGACTTTGGTCCTAATTCTCAAGAACAGCTGGATAATTATTTAAGGCTCGATAGAAAATTGGGGAATTTTATCAGCTTTGTGGAGAGAAAGGTAGGAACGGGAAAAACGTTTTATGTACTTTCGTCAGATCATGGCGCCATCGCTCTGCCCGAGTATTTGCAGAAATTGGGCTTAGACACCGGAAGAATACACAAACCATCCCGGGATTCACTTTACACCCTGATTAGGGCCGAAATTGATTCGTTAATAGGGAAGAATATGGTTACCCGATATGGAAATTCATTTTATTTCGTTGGTGATCTCAGCGAACAACAGCAGCAGCTTGTATTGAACATTGTTAAAAAACACATGTTCAAATTGAACGGAATAAGAGAAGTATTAACAAAGACACAAATTTTATCAAATGGAGGAACTGATACTTATTCATTGCGTTTGAAAAACATGATTCACGAGAAAAAAAGCGCCGACATTTTTTTAATAATAAAAAAGTATTGGACCTGGCGCTGGCCGCAGGGGTCCGGCCACGGGAGCCCCTATGATTATGACGCACATGTACCTCTGATTTTCGCGCGCTCAGGCTGGCAATCCACTGTGATCCAGGCTAAGGCAGCCACAATAGATATTGCTCCTACCGTGGCTAATTATATAGATATAGCCCTGCCGAGCAGTAAAATCGATGGAAAAGTTTTAAAGCTTCCCTTTTGAAGCAGCCTGGATAAATGGATAAAATGTATTTTAAAAGTGAGTTAAGATGTCCGGAAAACGAAAGTATCTTTCCTTATTGTTTAAGGAAAATAAATCAAGTAATTTTATAGGCTTTACTTCAACCATAAATAGCATTTAGACATGTTTAACCAGATTACAGACCGCTTTGATTCAATTTTCCGGTCCCTGCGCGGACTGGGTAAAATTAATGATTCAAATATACGGCAGACTGTGCGTGAAATCCGTCGGGTTCTGCTGGAAGCTGACGTTAATTTCGACGTATCCAAAAAGTTAATAAAGAGGATTAAATCCCAGGCGGCCGGGACAAAAGTTTTTAAATCCATTAAACCGGGTGAACAGTTTATTAAAATCATCAGGGATGA
>JAZFSI010000151.1:0-3422 GCA_036446075.1 Fidelibacterota bacterium | reverse complement strand
TTTTTCCTCGTCACCCGTCACTTCCCCTGCTATTCACAACTCACTAATCACTAATCACAATTTTTTTTATATTTGGTATTCCCCGAAAACAGAGCGCATTGTATCGGAAATTTCACCGATTGTAACTTCTGCCCGGGCACATTTAATGATGGCAGGCATTAAATTATCGGAACCCAGGCAGCATTTTTTCAAATTATCCAGATTTTTACTGACCTGGTTATTATCGCGGTCCTGTTTGAGTTTTTTGACGCCGTCGATTTGTTTTTTAACTGCTTCATGATCAATTTCCTGCAGTGAGATCACCGTATCCTCATCCTCCTGATATTGATTTAACCCGACTATAATTTGTTTTTTTGAATCTATTGCTTTTTGATAATCATAAGCGCTGCGGGTTATTTCATTTTGTATCCAGCCCGCTTCAATCGCTTTTACGGAGCCGCCCATATTATCGATTTCTGCAATTATTAATTTGGCGGAGGAAATAATTTTATCTGTCAATTTTTCCACTACCTCGCTTCCGCCTAAAGGATCTACATGGTTGACAATCCCGGATTCTTCCGCAATAACCTGCTGAGTTCTTAAAGCAAGCATTGCGCTGGATTTAGTGGGCAGGGCCAATGCTTCGTCGAAAGCATTTGTATGCAGAGACTGGGTGCCTCCCAAAATAGCTGACATTGCCTGTACGGTTGTGCGGACAACATTATTATGTACCTGCTGTGCCGTTAGGGTGGAACCGCCGGTCTGGGTATGAAATCGGCACATCATAGCTTTTGGATCGGTTGCTCCAAAACGTTCTTTCATTATTGAAGCCCAGAGTTTTCTGGCGGCTCTGAACTTGGCGATTTCTGTAAAAAAATCATTATGAGCATTGAAGAAAAATGACAATCGCGGTCCAAAATCATCAACCTTTAATCCCTTTTCAAGAGCTGCTTCCACATAAGTTATGCCATTAGCCAGGGTGAACGCCAATTCCTGGACCGCCGTACTGCCTGCTTCACGAATGTGATAACCGGAAATTGAGATTGTATTCCATTTAGGGATATGGCTGGAGCAAAATTCTATAATATCCGTAACCAGTCTTAAAGATGGTTCCGGTGGGTAAATGTAGGTACCTCTGGCGATATATTCTTTCAAAATATCGTTCTGGACGGTGCCCTGGAGTTTTTTTGGAGTAAATCCCATTTTTTCCCCGGAAATAATATAAAATGCAAGCAGGGCGGCAGCAGTTGCATTGATGGTCATGGAAGTAGTTACTTTATCAAGTGCGATGCCCTTTAATAATTTATCCATATCCCTGACTGAAGAAATGGGAACTCCAACTTTCCCTACTTCACCAAGGGCCAGAGAATGATCTGAATCGTAGCCGATTTGAGTAGGAAGATCAAATGCAACTGATAACCCCATCACTCCTTTTTCTAACAGATATTTATAGCGCTGGTTAGATAGTTCGGCTGAGGTAAAACCTGAATATTGGCGTGTAGTCCACAAACGCTGACGGTACATTTCGGGGTAAATACCTCGAGTAAAAGGGTATTTTCCAGCTTTTTCTTTCACTAGGCGAAGCCTTTTTCTTTTTTTATTTTTTGGTAAGCAGAATTTACAGATTTAAACTTTTCTTCCGCCAACTTCTGAAAATCCAGACCCAAATGGCTGACTTTGTCCGGATGATATTTATTGGCCATTTTTCGATAAGCTTTCTTTATTTCAGTATTTGTGGAGGAAGTTTTAATCTCCAAAATTTCATAAGCGGCTTTTTTACCGCTGCCGAACATGGCCTGGATAGAATTAAAATCCTGAGCATTGACGTTTAAATAAGAGGCGATTGTGCCCATAACTTTTATTTCTGCCGGATGAATTTGACCATCGGCGTGGGAAAGTTCAAAAAGGACATGAATAAGCTCTAAACGGCTGGGGTGATCCATTGAACGCTGGATTTGGCGGCAGACGTCGCGAAGGGGGTAATCTTGTTTAACTATGTCCTTGAACAACATCATGAAATCAGAGACTTCGCCCTGTGAAAATTGTTTTGCCAAAAATCTTTTTACATAATTCAGTTCTGAATTAAGCATTTTTTTATCTGCTTTCATTACGGCGGCAAATAAAACCAAAAGTGATACTATAAAATCTCCTCCCTGGGTTTTGGGATAGGAACGTGATGATTGGGGACGGTTGAAGCCCCCTGGTCTTTGCTCAGACATGCTGGCCAGGGCATAACCTATAATGCCTCCAATAGGTCCTATTAATACCCAGCCCAGTCCGCCCCAAATAAATTTTTTACTAACACTCATTATTATTTTTCCTTTTAAGAACTGGCGAAGTTAATACTATTTTCTTGACCTAAAGAACCAAGAAGAATTGACAGGTGAGATAAAATAATATAATATGGAGTTATCTAGAAAAACCAAAGCCGCACTCTGGTGGCAAAAGAGAGTTCGCCGTAAACAGGGCCGGAAGCAGTCGCTTATATCAGTTTCAGAAGGAGATTCCATCAAGAAAATATTTATTTGCCTGCCCGATCATCGCCGGGATTATGATTTTGTTCTGCGTTTTCTGAAATCTGTTGATAATGCATTGGGTCCCAATCCCGGCAAGAACATATTATATTTGGGGCTGACCAAGGCCAGGGCCGGAATGGGTCTGGAAATGAAAAACGAATCATTTTTGTATACACCCCAGGAACTAAATTCGTTCGGTCTGCCGGCTAAACCGCTTTTGGAAAGGGCTGCCTTAATAAAAACTGATATGGTTTTGGATTTAAATCCTGAATTTTCACCTGTAACTGCGTCTCTTTCTTTATTTATCGAGGCACCCTTTAAGGTGGGATTTTATAGTGAGGAGAATAAAGATTATTATAATATTTTATTGAGAAAAAGAGGAAATGATCTGATTGACAGCGGTTTTAAAGAACTTCACCAACTATTAGGCATCAAATGAATTTATATATTTATGAAAACCAGCAGGCGCGTGATCTTGAACCTGTATCCTTAACCAGGCCGGCCTTTGATTTAAGACCGGGAATATTATCATTTCTGGATCGGATTTTGGAGCAAATTCCGGTTGAGAAGATAAGTTTGTTTGTGCGGCCTGAACTGGAAGAAATATGCAGAAAGCTGCGGCCCGAGGCGGAGATAAATCCGGCAGTGGTAGAAAAGGGACTGTGGCTCCTGGGCAACGTTTTTTGGAGCAGGGAGGACCTGGAATTAATGCAAAAAGGATCCTTGTCCCAATATTACTTTAAAGAAACCATGATAGGCGCAAATCTTTCTAAAGACCAGGGTCAGGCCTGGCTAAAAGCGGGGGGACCGGTAAAGGTTAATCCGGAACTTGAAAAAACAGAAACGAAATTGACAAGCCCCTATTGCCGCTATTTATGGAATATTCTTGATCTCATTCCGGCTGCTCTGGAGCAGGACAGGCCTAAG
>JAZFSI010000150.1:0-15744 GCA_036446075.1 Fidelibacterota bacterium | reverse complement strand
TCCACGGCCGGTATTCCCGCTGCAGCAAGGGCATCCCGTAAAGCGTAGGAATAATGTGTCAAAGCACCGGGATTAATAACCAATCCATCCTTTTCGTCTATGGCGTTATGGATGCAATCGATTAAATCGCCTTCCGAATTGCTTTGAAACCAGTTAATGTTTTGGTTTTTGGCCGGGGACTGTTCTTTTAACCAGTCCATAATTTCGCTTAAGGATTCTGTTCCATAAATGGAAGGTTCCCGCTGTCCCAGTAAATTCAAATTGGGGCCGTTAATAATCAGAATATTCATGCTAAAAACTTTAAAGATTTAAGAATCAATTCTTCAGTAACATCCTTAGAAATTACGGCATTTCCCAGACCCTTAAGGAGTATGTAATTCAAATTTCCGTGCTTATTTTTTTTATCCATTTTAATAAAAGGCAAAAGCAGGGCCGTATCCATGGGCGGAAGTTTTGGAAGAGGCAGTTTATGAATGGCCTGAGACATTAAAGTGAATTCACTATCTTTTAAGAGCCCCAGTTTTTTTGAAATCCAACCTGCAGAAAGCATGCCGTAGGCTACAGCTTCGCCGTGGCGTATACGGCCGTATCCCAGATAGGCTTCAAGAGCATGAGCGACAGTATGTCCAAAATTTAATATTCTTCTTAAATCCAGCTCGGTTTCGTCCCTGGATATGATTTTGGCCTTAATTCTGCAGCAATGTATTATAGCGGATGTGTAATTGAAGGAATCTATTGTATCCAGCTCTTCCAGAAGTGTGTGAAAGAAATCCTGATCCCGGATAATACCGTATTTTAGTATTTCGCTCAAACCTGCATTCAATTCTTCCGGAGGCAGGGAATTCAATAAATCCGGATCAATAAAAATACCCCGGGGCTGATAAACATGCCCAATTAGATTTTTACCTTCAGACAGGTTAATGCCGGTTTTCCCGCCCAGGGCAGAATCAACCATGGCTAAAAGTGTTGTTGGTATCTGATAATAATTTATCCCCCGCTTGTACGTGGCTGCTGCATAGCCGCCCACATCGCCGACATCTCCGCCTCCCAGGCACAGTATATTCGTTTGCCGGTCACACCCCATCTCAACCATTTGACTGACTATTCGTCGGTATTCAATAAAACTTTTAGCCGTTTCCCCAACCGGAAGTGTAATGTATTCGCACTTAAATCCTGATTTTTTCAAATTCTCCATTAGGGTAAACCCGAATAATTCCAGGAGTTTATAGTGGGATATGATTAACCATTTCTGCCCTTTATTTTTAGCATTCAGTAAAGCGGGAATTTTCTTTAATAATCCTTGCTTGATCAGAATCGAATGAGATCTTTTACCCAGTTTAACTTGAATGGTATTCACAATAAATATTTCTGAATGTTATTTACGATTGCGTCCCCGCTAAGGGAATTTGTCTCGATTGTAACATGGGCTGTTTCCTCGTAGTATTTCTGCCGGGATTGCATAATCTTTTTTAAATTTAACGGCAGATTTCCCCCCTCCAGTAAAGGTCGGCTGCGACTATTTTTTAGACGCTCCAAAAGTACTTTTAACTCTGTTTTTAAATATACGGCTAAGCCCGTATTTCGCATGAGTTCCCGGTTGTCTTTGTCCAGAATTATTCCTCCTCCGGTGGAGATAACTGCTTTGGGGATCAAGGCAGATTTACCCAGCATTGTTTTTTCAATTTCCCGAAAAAAGGCCTGCCCCTTTTCTGCGAATATGGTAGAAATTGAATCTCCCGAGAAAGTTTCAATTTCTGTGTCCAGGTTTATAAATGTTTTAAGGGTATTTTTCGCTAATATTTTACCAATCCTGGTTTTTCCCGAACCCATCATGCCGATCAGGTAAATTCGATCTGCTCCTGATCTTTTAATTTTTCGGGACATATCAATATTTTGCGGAGAACTGCATATGTTTTTTGATCTGCTGCAGTTCATCTCCCCCGAATTTTTCCAGAAGCGCATCAGCCAGCACCAGGCAGAGCATACTTTCGCTGATAACGGAAGCCGCCGGAACTGCGCAGACATCCGTACGTTCTTTATGAGCCTCCTGTTTCTGTTTGGTCTTGATATCTACCGACCTTAAAGGTTTTATTAGGGTGGGGATGGGTTTCATAACCAGTCGCAGCAGAATAGGCTGAGCATTGGTCATGCCCCCTTCAAGTCCGCCCGCGTTATTGCTAAAGCGAATATATTTATCCTTTTCCCAGCCGATCTCATCGTGGATTTCGCTGCCAAGCAATTCGGCACTTTCAAAACCGGCTCCAATTTCGATTCCCTTGAAGGCGTTAATGCTCAACATTGCAGCGGCAATGCGGGCGTGCAGTTTTCGATCCCAATGGGTATAGGAACCCAGCCCATAGGGCAGACCAGCGGCCGTCAATTCTATGATTCCGCCCACAGAATCTCCTGCTTTTTCTGCTTTGTCGATAGCTTCTACCATTTCTGCACTGTTTTGGGGATTCAGGCAGCGCACAGGTGAAAGATCTGCTTTTTTAGACATGGCCGCCGGAGAAAGAGAAGGTAATTTTGAATCATCCGAAACATTATAAATCCGGGTTACGCGGCTGCCGACTTCAATCCCCAAATCTTCCAGTAATTTCCGGCAAAAACTTGCCAGGCCCACACGCATAGCTGTTTCCCTGGCACTGGATCTTTCCAGTACATTGCGGATATCATCAAACCCAAATTTATTTAGGCCCCCTAAATCTGCATGACCGGGCCGGGGAATTGTAATTTTTTTAACTTTTTCAGGCAGTGCTTCCACTGACATTTTCTTCTTCCAGTTTTCCCAGTCCCGGTTACGGAGCAATAGGCCGATCGGACTTCCCAGGGTTTTCCCCAGGCGTACGCCAGACCAAATCTCTGCCAGATCCTGCTCAATTACCATGCGTTTGCTGCGGCCGTATCCCAATTGCCGCCGGGCCAGCTGGGCCGAAATATATTCTTGAGTAATTTCCACTCCCGCCGGAAATCCTTCCAGTATTCCCAGAAGACCCCGACCGTGAGATTCACCAGCAGTAAGATATTTAAGACGTTTCATCGTAATTCCCATATTAAGGCTTTTTTTACTTGATCCAAGTCTATTTTTTTAAAATTAAACCCAGGATTCCATATTTTTAGGGAAGCAAGTGCCTGATGAATAAACATATCCAGACCTCCTAAAGTTAAAGCTCCTTTTTCCCTGCCCGCCTGCAGCCATTTTGTTTCCAGGGGATTATAAACAGTATCAATTAAAGTAAGCTCACTATTTATGTGGTTCGGATTTAAAGGAATGGCGTTAACAGCTGGCCACATGCCTTGGGGAGTACAATTAATAATAATATTGATTTCTCTGAAATTTATATCCTCGAGGCAAACGGCCTCGGCCCCGTTTTTACTTAATTTTTGAGCCCAGGCCGCCAGTAATAAAGCCCGGTCATAATGGCGGTTCAATATTCGGATATATCCCGCGCCCGTATTAATCAGAGCGTAAATAATTGCTTTAGCCGCCCCTCCAGCCCCTATTATCAGACATTTTTTTCCGGCAGCATCCACTTTATTAATGTTCAAGGCTGTTTTAAAGCCCAGCCAATCAGTATTATGGCCCACAAATCCGGCAGGAGTTTTTTTGACACAGTTCACAGCTCCCATAATCCTGGCCTCCGGGCTTAAAAGACCTAAAAAAGGAATTATTGTTTCTTTATGGGGGATGGTAATATTAAATCCTAGAAAAGTATTTTCCTTAACAAAAGCTTCCAGTTCCTCAGGTTTTACGATGAATTTATCGAAGGAGTCCTGCAGTCTAAACTGGCGGAACAATTCTCCGTACAGCGCCGGACTCAGGCTGTGGCTTAAGGGATCCCCAATCAGACCGAAACTGCTCAATTCATTACCCCCTTGAGTGCTGAGAAAAACCCAGGATAGGAAATATCCACGCAGGAAGAATTATCCAGTTTAACAGGTTCAGAGCAGATTAGCCCGGCTACCGTAAAGGCCATGGCCAGGCGGTGATCCCCAAAAGTTTCAATGGCAGCGCCTTTTAATGGTGTTGGACCCTGGATAATAAAACCGTTTTCATGTTCTTCAATTTCAGCGCCCAAACGGGCCAGATTGGAACATATACCCCGCAGCCGGTCCGATTCTTTTAGACGCAGTTCTTCGGCGCCTTTGATAATGGTTGTGCCCTGGGCCTGGGTGGCCAGAACCGCCAGAATAGGAAGTTCATCGATAAGCTGGGGGATTTGATTTTTATCAATTTGTACAGATCTCAGGGCGCCCGCGGTGATTTTTAGATTGCCTGTCCATTCTGCTCCAGCCTGCCATTTATCCAGCCATTCAATTTTTGCGCCCATTTTTTCCAATTGTACAAAAAATCCTGAACGGGTGGGATTAGCCAGAACATTTTTAAGAATTATTTCCGACCCGGGTATTATTAGAGCCGCGGCGGCGAAAAAAGCTGCGGAAGAAGGATCTCCCGGTATATTAATTTCGAAATCAGCCAGTTTTCCTTCTAAAGGCAGCAATGAGATTTCCCCCCGATCCATTTGAATCTCAGCCCCCAGTTCCTTAAGCATTAATTCCGTGTGATTTCGAGTGGGGACGGGCTCTAAAATGGTGGTTTTACCCCTGGCCCCCAGGGCGGCTAAAAGTAAAGCTGATTTTACCTGAGCGCTGGCCGCGGGCGGTCTGTAATTGATGCCCTTAAGAGTACTATTGTAAATATTTATGGGCAAATAACCGTTTTTACTTTCTGCCTTTAATCCCATTTGCCTAAGCGGGTCAAGTACCCGATTCATAGGTCGCCGGGATAGGGAAAAATCACCTCTGAAGGCAGCCTTAAGGCCCTGTCCTGCCAGCATTCCCATAAGCAGGCGTGCGCTGGTACCGGAATTTCCGCAGTTTAATTCAGTCTTTGGATTTTGGAATGGGCCTCCCCGAACCATTACTGGGCGGCCGGCAGCGTCAGCAGCGTAAGCGTTGTTTATATAAATTCCACAAGCTTTAAGGCAGTCGGTTGTGGATTGGATATCGGAGCCTGTAGAAAGGTTCCGGATGTCTGATGTGCCTCGGCACAGGGCCGCCAGCATGAGCGCCCGGTGGGAAATGGATTTATCCCCGGGAAAAGTTAATTCACCCCTGATCATTCCCATTTTGCTTCAATTCATCGGCGATAAGGAAAGCCATTTCTATGGCCTGGCCGGCATTCAGGCGCGGATCGCAATGTGTCCGGTAGCGGTCGGATAAATCCTCTTCGGATACTTCGGTTATGCCTCCGGTGCACTCAGTTACGTTCTGCCCGGTCATTTCCAGGTGAATTCCCCCCGCCTGAGTCCCTTCGGCCCGATGAATCTGGATATTCTTCCGCGCTTCTGTCAGGATGTGGTTGAAGGGCCGTGTTTTGAGTCCGGTACTTGATTTTACTGTGTTTCCGTGCATGGGATCACAGGACCAGACCACAGCGCTACCTTCGGTTTGTACTTTACGAATCAGGTTTGGTAAATATTTTTCAATCCCCTCATATCCGAAACGGGTAATTAATGTTATTCTCCCCGGTGAATTGTCCGGATTTAAAATGTTCAGCAGCTGCACGAGTTCATCTGCGGTTAAGGATGGTCCGCACTTTATGCCGATGGGATTCTTGATTCCCCGGCAGAATTCAACATGTCCGCCGTCCTCGGCCCGGGTCCGGTCACCAATCCATACGAAATGGGCGGACGTGTTAAATGTTTCTCCCGTGGTGCTGTCAACCCTGGTTAAGGCTTCTTCAAAAGGCAGCAGCAGGGCTTCATGGCTTGTATAAAAATTTACCCTTTTCAATTGCGGTGTATTCCGGGATGAAATTCCCAAAGCTTCCATGAAATTCAACGTTTCCTGGATTCGATCGGCCACATGGCGATAGCGTTCACCCTGAGGACCGCTTTTCACAAATCCCATATTCCAGGAATGAACATGTTTCAGGTCAGCGTAGCCGCCCTCGGCAAAAGCACGCAAAAGGTTAAGGGTGGAAGCGGCTTGAGAATAGGCTTTCAGCATGCGGACCGGATCCGGCATCCGTTGCGATTTATCAAATTCAATACCGTTAATGATGTCCCCTTTATAACTGTCAAGGCTCACTTTCCCCTGGATTTCCATGGAATTGGAGCGGGGTTTGGCAAACTGCCCTGCCATTCGACCAATTTTTATTACCGGCAGGTTGGTTCCTGCCGTAAGGATAACTGCCATTTGCAGAATGACCCGGAATGTGTCCCGTATGTTGTCGGCGTTAAATTCGGAAAAACTTTCGGCACAGTCCCCGCCCTGGAGCACGAAGGCCTGTCCTTCGGTGACATTCCCCAGTAATTTTTTAAGCTGACGCACCTCTCCTGCAAAAACCAGAGGCGGAAACCCTGTTAATGTTTTTTCCACCTCAGCCAGGCTGTCTGCGTCCGGGTAGTCTGGGATGTGATTAACCGGGTGAGCACGCCAACTGCCCGGGTTCCAATTCTGCATCATTTATCCCTGTTCATTTATGATTATTGGCATCCAGTTTATCAGTCATTGTCTGGACTGCTTTCCCCAATTTCCGGACCACGGTTCCGGTGTAGGGATTGTATCTCTGCAGATCGCTGTACAGCTCCCAGGTGTCGTTGCAAGTCTGATCCACCAGATCCAGCAAGTCCCGGAATCCTTGTGTGTCCAGGGCAGTTTTATGGATACCATATGCTTTCAAAGTACGGCCTAAAAAATGGGTAACTCCCTGCGTTTGAGCTGCGAGCCGGTCATGGGTTTCCGGGTCCAAATTGATGATTTTTATTCCCTGTCCGGAAAAATATTGGGACCAGAAATTAAACTGTCCGTGAGTGTCCCGGGTAGCATTCATAATCATTTTCAAAGTTCCGCCGCTAGTGTATGAATCAGGACCAAACAATGGATGGGTAGCGATAATGCCCGTGGATTCAGGCAGGTGTTTTTTCATTACTTCCACGGGATGTATTTTCACGGAACATACATCGATAATCGTGGTATTTTTACCCAGCTTGGGGGCGATTCCGGTAATAACCGTTTCAAAGGTCCTGATGGGCACGGCCACGAAAATAACCGATTCCGCCAGCAGTGTGTCCAAATCAACAAATTCTACGCCGGAAAAGGAGATCTGGTCTAAGGGATCAAACACCCTGATCTGGAAACCTTTTTGCAGGATCTTAGCCAGAATTTTCCCAAAACGTCCAAAGCCCATAATTCCAACCGTATTCATACGGCCTCCATCTTGTTTAGGGCCGGGAAGAGCAGAAGATTATGAAACATTTCCAGATTGTAACTGTGATATTCGGTCGGTTCTTTTAATTCTTTGAAGGTTGTATTCATTTTCTTAACAATAAAAAACCCCAATAGATCATCGGGGTTGAAATCGTCGGCTGGATATGTGGATATCCACAGATCCTAGGCTTCAACCCTTTTCCGGCTGAAATACCGATAACAGCTGTGGTAATCCCTGGCGGTCTTGTATTCCATGGTCTCAGATATTAAAACCTGAGCCTAAAGGCTTCAAGGGTTATTTTTCTTTTATCTGTATTTTTTTTGAAATATTATAAACCGGACCAAAAATGGCGGCAATATCTTCCCGTTTCAGTTTTCCCTTTAGTTTTTCAGTTAATCGATCAATGATATAACTCTCCCGGTTGGAATCTCCGATCGCCAGCCCTACCTGTGCTTTAATACCGCCAATTTTTTCGGAAATAGCAAATCTCCGGATCAGCAGATCCAGTATCCGATCATCCAATTCATCTATATGATTACGGAGGGATTCGATTTTTTCAATTGCTTCCATAAATATAAAATAAGTCATTCTACTGATTCAGGGAAAGAATATTATCTTTAAACTCCGCCCCTGAATTTGAGAGAGTTAAACACATTAAACAATGAGCGCACCAACAAAACGAATTGCCCTCCACACCATGGGCAGTAAACTGAATTATTCAGAAACGGTCACCATATCCAGAGAATTTATGAGCCGCTGATGATGCCTGGCACCATAAACACATTTACTAAAAATACGGTAATCACTCGAGTAATAAAATGAATAATTGATATGCTTCGTAAAGATCTGACCGAAATATAATGGAAATTTCCACCTCTATTATTAATTATTATTTGTAATATACAAATATGGAATTAGGAGAAATACTTAAATTATTACTTATCGATCTCCAGGCCCTGTTTCGCTCCAGAGTCAGAGATCAAAACCTGACCCTCACCCAGATAATGGTTATATCCTCAATACCGACGGAAGGTATTGATATGACTTCCCTGGCGCGCAGATTGGCCGTTGATACCAGCACGATTACACGCCTGATTGATGTCCTCTTAAAAAGAGGTTGGGTTGTAAAACAAAAAAACCCTAAAGATAAACGTTCCACCCTGGTTAAACTGGCACAGGAAGGACAAGCGATCCAGGAAAGAATTGAAGATAAAATAGATAGATTTGGAGAAGAAATAAACCAGGAAATTCATTATGAAGACAGGGCAGAAATGAAAGAAGTGTTAACTTCCCTGCATTGGATCATTTCCAAGTTAAAATTATAAATATTGTATAATACAAATAAAAGAACAACATGCTTAAAACAATATTTTCAATAATAATCTGGCCCATCTGGTTTACGGTATTTTTAATTTGTGCCGCTTTATATCTGGTTTTATTAACTTTTTTACCGCCCCAAAAATTGCATTTTATTCTGAGGGCAATGTGCCGCTTTTTATTATTAAGTGCCGGCCAGCATTTCCGCCTGGAAGGGACTGTGCCGACGCTTGAGAATGGGCCTTATCTATATCTTTTTAACCATGAATCAATGTTTGACGTTTTCATGCTGCCGGCCGGAATTTCTCATTATTTTTCCGGAATCGGGGCAAATTATCAATTTTCGTGGCCCCTCTGGGGTTTTTTGCTCAAACGTTATGGAATCGCTCCTATTAAAAGGAAAGATTTAAACTCTGCTATTGATACTTTAAAGAATGTAGAGGAAGCTATCAACAACGGTATATCATTTATGATAGCCCCCGAGGGAACACGCACATTAACAGGAGCTTTGTGCCCCTTTAAGAAGGGACCTTTTCATCTGGCCAAAAATACAAATATTACAATTATACCCGTTGCATTGCTGGGAGTTTTTAAAGCAAAATCCAAACTTGATTGGAAAATAAAACCAGGAATTTTAACACTGCGCTTTGGTTCGCCCATAAAAAGTACCGACTATGCTGACTTATCTGTTGATAAACTCCGGAATTTAGTTCGCCAGAAAATAGTCACTCTGTTGAAATAATAATGATGATTAAATTTGAGCTGGTTTATCAATTGATTACTTAATTAAAATCAATAAATTGGGGAAAAAGAACAATCAGGTGAAGATGACATCTGCTTTCAGAAAACTAGGATTTTAAAAACCTGAAAAATATAAAGATAAAAATGACACCGGGAAAAAACGGAAAATCAATTTGCATAATAACAGGGGCCACAGACGGAATTGGGAAACGAACAGCTGAAGTACTTGCCCGGAAAGGTTACGAACTGGCCTTAGTCGGCCGGAATGAGGAGAAAGGTCTTTCGGTTGTTTCTGAATTGCAGAAAAAATCAGGCACTGCGGATATCAGGTTTTTTAAAGCTGATTTATCAAGTATAAAACAGGTAAAAAGACTGTCCGAGGATATTCAAAGCGCTTACGATCATATAGATGTTTTAATAAATAATGCCGGGGCTTATTTTCATAATTTTTTAAAAACGCCGGAAGGTAATGAAAGAACATTTTCCCTGAATCATTTAGCATATTTTCAGCTTACCAACCGGCTTATTCCTCTCCTTTCTGAGGCGCCTGCCGGCAGGATTGTAAATGTAGCCTCAAATGCTCATTTTAGAAACGACCTTGATTTCGAGAATTTTCAGGGTCTCACAAAATATAGCGGCTGGACGGAATATTGCAGATCCAAATTATCCAATATTATGTATACATATGAGCTGCATGAACGTCTTAAGTCTAAAAATTTATCTGTTAACGCGCTGCACCCGGGATTTATAAATAGCCAATTTGGGATGAATAATCACGGCTTTATTAAAGGTCTTTTAAGTTTTTCTCAAAAATTATTTGCTATAAATATTGAAGAGGGTGCAAAGACCAGTATTTATTTGGCCTCGGCCCCTGATGTGGAAGGAGTCAGCGGTTTATATTTTTACAAGTGTAAAGCGGTCAGCAGCAGTAAACAGTCAAAAGATATTACTAAACAGCGCAAACTATGGCAGAAAAGTGAAGAATTAATTACCGCAGGCATTAACCGGATTAAAGCATGATGGTTCATGAATAATTCGGGTTAAATCCTGCAATTCAGCAAAATAATAAATTAAGGAATCGGTTATGAAGGCTAATATCTCTTTCAAAACAACGCAAAAATATCGCCGTAAAATTCTTAATGATAAGCAGGTTCGTTTAGCACAAAATGCTGCAGTAAGAGGGGATATAATAGATTTAGCCATGAATTGGGAATCTTTTCGCAGTATTGATCATACTTTTTCCCATATGACCAGCGGACAAATGAAAGTAACCAATCAAAAATCAAGCGGCCGCTGCTGGGGATTTGCGGGCTTAAACCTGTTTCGTATTTATCTGGGCAGAAAGTACAATTTAGAAAAATTTGAATTCAGTCAAAATTATTTTATGTTCTGGGATAAACTTGAAAAATCAAATTATTTTCTGGAAAACATAATTAAAACCGCCCCTGAACCCAGAGATAGCCGGCTGGTCATGTTTTTACTTGAGAATCCCATCGATGACGGCGGGCAATGGCAAATGTTTGTAAACTTGATTCAAAAATATGGAGTGCTGCCCCAAACGGAAATGCCGGAAAGTTTTCAATCCAGTAATTCAATGCGTATGAACCGCATGATTACCAGGAAATTACGCGGTTTTGCCCAGGTACTGCGAACGGCCTTTATTAAAGGCGAGGATTTAGAGTCGTTAAGATCTAGAAAAGAAGAAATGCTGGAAACTGTTTATAAGATATTGGCCATTAGCCTGGGTACTCCGCCCGAAAAATTTAACTGGCAGATAAGAGATAAGAATAAGAAATTTCAACGCTTCTCAAATTTGACTCCGAATAAATTTTTCAAGAATCATGTAAACATTAATTTAAATGATTATATGTGTTTAATAAATTGCCCCATGTCTGATAAAAAGTACAATCAAGTTTATACTGTAGACTATCTGGGAAATGTAATGGAAGGAGAGATTATTCGATATCTGAATTTACCTTCTCGGCGTCTGAAACAGGCCGCTTCCAATTCAATAAAGGAAAATAATCCTGTCTGGTTCGGCTGCGACGTGGGTAAATATTTCCACAAAAACCTGGGCGTAATGGACATGGACCTATTTGATTTCGAACTGTTTTACGGTACGGATTTCCCCCTGGATAAAGCGGGACGCCTTGAATATGGGGATAGTCAAATGACCCATGCCATGCTGTTTACCGGTGTCGATCTCGATAAAAATGACCAGGTGCAAAAATGGCGCGTGGAAAATAGCTGGGGGTCAAAGCGCGGGGATAAAGGTTACGATATTATGAGCGATTCCTGGTTCGATGAATACAATTATGAAGTTGTGGTGCATAAGGATTATATGACCGCTGCAGACTTAAGCAAATATCAGGAAAAACCGGCTCATCTGCCGCCTTGGGATCCCATGGGCGCCCTGGCCGGGTTAAGCGGGAAATAAATAGAGAATATCCCATATTTAGGTGTAGAATACAAATAAATGAAAGTAATTATTTTTTTGGTTTTATGCGCAATGCTCACAGCCGGCGAAAATCATGAATATGCCCCCATCAAATGGCTCAGTTTGGACAGTCTTGAGAATGGCGGGGCAGATCTTTTTGCTCTTACAGCCCATGATTCTAAAGGGAATACAAAGAAAATATTCCCCAGGCACTTGCAGAATTCAAAGGTATTGATAATAACGTATATGGCAAATTGGTGTTCAAA
Organism: Fidelibacterota bacterium; assembly: GCA_036446075.1. Classification (GTDB taxonomy): domain Bacteria; phylum Fidelibacterota; class Marinisomatia; order Marinisomatales; family TCS55; genus JAZFSI01. The sequence continues at coordinate 3,767 of JAZFSI010000150.1, read as the reverse complement.
CTGCAATTACCAAGCACCTTTATTGAGAGAAATTTATGAAAATTTCCATTCTGCCGGTTTAGAATCAATCGTTATCATGGAATATTCTGCTTTAAAATCCGCCCGCATGTTTGTGGATAGGCATAAATTGACAATGCCCATATATTTCGGACAAATTCAAGCCAAAGATAAAACCCGCCGCCTGCTGACAGAGCATTATAAAATTCGCAAGATTTTGGCAGATGAACGCAGCTGGGGTACCCCATTTTCGATCATAATTGAAAAAAATAATTTTAGTAAAATTGGTTTTATTGCCGGAGAATTTCAATCTGATGAATTAGAATTGTATCTAACCCGTCTGCTGAAGGAAAAATTCTAGGAATTTTTCCTTGTCACCCGTCACATTCCTCTCTGATTTCTTTTTTACTCGTCACTCGTCACTATTTTCCCCTCTGACATCTGCAAACTGACCTCTTCTTACTCGTCACTCGTCACCCGTCACTGGAAAATCTCCGATTTTCCAATTCCCACTGCTTTCAAGGCGCTGTGCCAGTTTAATAATTTTTCAGTTTTCAAAGACTGTTTCATTGTAGGCGAAAAAATTTCCTCAAAATTCCGGTGAATGGGGGCCGGGCTGATACCGTCTGCTTTAAGTAATAAATAATGTACTCCCAGAGCCGTACTGTCCTTCGCCTGCACGCGGCCCATCTTAAACCGGCAGAGATCGGTTATAAACTGCAGCAGGGGTTTTCTGGCGCCTCCTCCACTGACTCTCACAATGCCGGGCTTCAAGTTTAAATGTTTTGAAACCTGTTCCCAGATATCATAAACCAGAAAACCAATGGATTCCATACCTGCACGGATGGTTTCATTAACGGGTTTATTTTTAATTTTATCATCAAGAGAAAAATGAATTTTATCAACCCAGTAAGGGGCTGCAAGTCCTGCAAAGCCCGGGACCAGGATCAGGTCAGTTTTTGTATTTAGGCAACGCTCATGCCAGAGCATGGCCTCGTGCGGAATCTTCAATTCCTTTTCCAGCCAATAAAAAATAGAATTGCAGGCATTGATGGTGCCTTCTACAAAAAAGTACTTCTGCCTGGCGTTAGAATACAGTACACTGCTGATTAATCCGGTAATATGTGCTGGATTCTTACCCGCGTTAATTTGAACTGAAGCGGAGGTTCCCAGATTAATGGCTACCTGACCCTTATTCCAGCCATTATGACCAAGTAAAGCAGCCTGCTGGTCGCCGATCACGCATTTAATAGGAATTTTACTGCCGTTTAAAACCAGATTACCATAATTATGAATAGAGGGCACCAACTCCGGCAGGCAATCTTTTGGAATGCTGAAAATGTCTAATAGTTCATTATCATAAGCGCCGGAGTTCAATTCCATTACTAAAGAACGAGAAGCGATAGTATGGTCAACTGCAGCGGTACCGGTTAGAAAATGAATCAAATAAGCACTCAAGGGACCAAACCATAATTTCCCCTCCAATATACCTCTTTTAAGCGCGGGATTTTGTCTAATGAGGTGTAAAAATTTTGGTCCGCCGAAATGAGAGTTAAGGGGTGCTCCGGTTTTTGAAAAAACCAGCTCTTTTAATTCAGATAATTCAGATATAATTTTATGGGCACGTCCATCCTGCCAGCTCAAGGCAGGCGAAACAGGTTTTCCTGTTTTTTTATCCCAAAATAAAAATGTTGATCTCTGCAGAGCCAGGCCAATAGATAAAATTGGAAGGCCGGATTCCCGAGAATATCGCAGGGCTTGTTTGATTAGTCTTAAACAGGATTCAGCAATGTTCAGAGCATCAACTTCTACATGATAAGGCTCAGGCCGATTCAGAACATGTTTAATGCGCCGGGAGAAAACAATTTCATGGCTTCTGTTGAAAAGAAATATTTTTGTTGAAGAAGTTCCCTGGTCGATAACCAGGGTGAAAAAGTTAGTTTGGCGGCGGGGCACTACCCGGTAATATCAATGCTGTAAATGGATTCGAATTTTGATGTTTCCAACATTTGGATGGCATCCCAGGTCAATTTAGTGCAGACTTTTGCACATATCTGGCAGCCGATGCATTCGTTAAAGCGAATTTGAACCGGAGGGACGGGAATCTGGTAATGGGCTGCAGGGACGGCCTCAATACAATCCACCGGGCAAAAAGGAATGCATACCTGGCAGCCTGTGCAATTGTCTTCATCAACAACAGCAATCTTCCTGGGGCGCTTCTTTTTACGATTTACCTTTTCGATGGGCTCTGGGACTGATTTATAATGATCGTAAATTGGAGTTTTGGCCATTTTTTTATTTCCCTATTCTGGTTGGAAATTAAGGAGTTTTATCAAATAATTCCAAAATAAACATACTTAAGTCAATTTTTGGATTCGCCTAGAAAATAAAGCAGTTATACCGCAGCCTGCGGCTAAAAGCCCGATATTCAAGAAAATTATTCTCATGTCCCACATATCCCCTAAGACGCCCACTGCGGCGGAGGAAAGAGCTGTCATTCCAACCACAGCTAAATGGATCATGGAAAATAATCGGCCGTGATATTTATTCTTTGCATATTTTTGGATAATGGCCGTTCGCGGCACGGTAATCATGGGTATTCCGATCCCATGAATTATCATAAGCATAAAGACCGCCTGGACTGAATCGGCAAAATAAAAAACCGAATAGGTTAAGCCGTCTACTACCATTCCCAGGGCCAGTATCCGTCCCTTGGGGAGATTTTTACCGAATTTTAAAAGCAGCAGTGAGCCAATGAGCATTCCCAGCCCCAATCCCGATTCTATAAAAGCATAATTAGCAGCCGAACCCTCTAGAGTTCTCTTTACCAGAATTGGCACACCCACAATAGCAGGTCCCATAATAAACAGATTATTTAAAAAAGTGAGAGAAAACATAAAACCCAGAGATTCATGAGAAAATATATATTTAAGCCCCTGTTTCAACTCCTGCCAGGATTCATTATTCCGTATCGATTTCTGCTTCTCAGCCGGCTTTATAATCAAAAGCAATAATCCCATGGCTGCCAGAAAAGACAAACCATCTATAACAAATAGATAATTCAAATTAATTAATCCCAGTAAAATCCCCACCAGAGCAGGTCCCATAAAATAGGCCAGCTGCCCGGCCGTAACCAGAATTGAATTAACCTGCACTAATTTAGCCTTGGGAACAATCGTAGGAATAAATGAATTAAAGGCCGGTGGAAAAAGAGTGCTGAAGCAGGACCGCAGGAAAGCCAATAAACCGATAAAAATGATGTTCTCGCAACCCCGGTATAAAAGCAGGGGAATCAGCATTACAGTTACAGCCTGGCTAATATTAGCCAGGATCATTAATGCCTGCCGGTTATAACGATCAGATAATACTCCGGCATAGAGCCCGAAAATCAGAGCCGGTAAATAAACGCTCATTGCTACCAATCCGGTGATTGCGGGAGAACCGGTCATATCCAGAACCAGCCACATGAGTGCAACTTGATAAACTGCATCCCCAATGCCAGAAGTCAATTGAGCACCCCACAGCAAACTGATATTTTTTCTCAATTTATTCATTTATTTGAGGACAGGGCCAATTAGGGCTGTAAAATTATAATCTGACCTGATTAATTCATAATATTTTATGAATTAATCAATAGTTTGGGCCGCATATTAATCTATTACTTAATATACGGGGCTGGTCCCCCCTTGCGGCCTGTACTGAATTATTTAACAGAAATCTGATTCTTCAATTGGTTATACTGCAATTTACCTTCAGCGGACCATTGTTGA
>JAZFSI010000149.1:0-3985 GCA_036446075.1 Fidelibacterota bacterium | reverse complement strand
TGGCAGGAGGAATTAGGCTGGGAACCTCTCCATCATTGGGGGGAGCCAATGCTGCCCCTCAAATTTGTGGAAGCTTCATGTTATAAATGTCATAACGGATCCATGCCTGTTAAAGGAGCGCCGAAATTGAGCCTGGGATTAGCAGTAGTTGAAAAAGGGGGTTGTTTCGGCTGTCATGAAATTGAACGATGGCAGGATAAACCAAAACCCGGTCCGGGATTAAGAAAATTAGCTTCCAAAACAAGCCGGGAATTCGCTTATAAATGGATAAAAGATCCAAAAGAATTCAGGCATGATACCTGGATGCCTCAATTTTTCAGTCTGGCTAATTCCGCCGATGATAAATCCATTAAACGCACGGATCAGGAAATTCATGCCATGGTATCATACCTGTTTAGTCAGAGTGAACCGTACAAAAGTGATCAATTATCAGGAACAGGGGATTGGGAACAGGGCCGGCAGCTGGTTAATTCTTTGGGGTGCAAAGGCTGCCATCGGGTAACAGCGGATGAAGAATTATTATGGGAAAATTCGTTTAATTCCATGCGCCGTCAGCAGGGCCCCAATTTGATATACATGGGTTCAAAAACTAATCAATCCTGGATATATAATTGGCTTTTGGATCCCCAGGGCTATCATTCAGAATCAAAAATGCCGGACATGCGTTTAAACGAGCAGGAAGCTGCGGATATCAGCGCTTATCTTATGGCTGAGATTGATAAAGATTTTGACAGCAGAAACATCCCCGTCCTGGATGAAATCCAAATCGATGAAATTGTCATTTCTTTTTTAGAACAAACCCTGCGTAAAGAAGAGGTTGACGCTAAACTGGGTAAGATGGACTTATCCCGGAAATTAAATTTTGCAGGTGAAAAACTAATCCGGCATTATGGCTGTTTCAGCTGTCATGATATTAGCGGTTTTGAAAATAGTAAACCGATTGGTACGCCCCTGACCAATGAAGGCAGTAAATTAATCTCAAAATTGGATTTTGCTTTTTTCCACAATGAAATTCCCCATACAAAATGGGATTGGTTTAGATTAAAATTGAATAATCCCCGGATTTTTGATATGATTCCGCAAAAGACCGGTGCTTTTGTAATGAAGATTAAAAATCCCCTGGAAAAGGCGCGTATGCCTCATTTTAATTTAAATCAGGAAGAACTGGATGCGGTCGTTACGGTACTCTTAGGGTTTGTTGATGATGATATACCGGCTTCAAAACTGCCCTCGCGAACTGCTCGGAATCTGATGGTTGAAGATGGAGAACGCCTGATCCAGACCTATAACTGTAAAGGTTGTCATGAAATCGATGGAGAAGGGGGAGCCATTATTCCCACCGTAAAAGAATGGCTTTCAGAAATTGGCGGGAGTTCAGCGGCCGAAGATGCAAATATGGTGCAGTCCTTTGCCGCGCCGCTGCTGGATACCGAGGGCCAGAAAGTACAGGCCGAATGGCTGTTTCACTTTTTTAAGGACCCGCTAATGATTCGTCCGAACCTGCAGCTGCGAATGCCCAGTTTCTCTATGATTTCTGATGATGACTGGAACAAATTCATAAAATATTTTCAATTCAAGGACGGCCAGCTGCTAGCCCATGAATCTATTTATACTGTCAGCAAAAATACTAAAGCTTACCGGGCCGGAAAGGTGATTCAGGATTTGGGAGCCTGTAATAATTGTCATTTTTACGGTACAGAAAAACCACGTCAGGCGGCCTTGACCTGGGCACCGGATCTGGCTCTGTCAAAGGTCCGGCTTCGTCCAGATTGGGTCGTTGAATGGCTGCGTGATCCTCAGGCTATTATGCCTGGCACAAAAATGCCGGCACCCTATTTACCTGTAGATGAGCCTTTAAAAGATGTGAGGGAGAACTGGGGGGAAGATGTGGCCGCCATGCATGGCAGCAATGACGAAATGCTTGAAGCATTACGGGATTATGTCTGGGCCGTACCGGGTACAACAGATGTATCCGGTATTGTGAGGGCACATTTAGAAAGTGAGGGTTATGGTTTTATTATTGAAAACGAAGATGATGATGATTGGGGTGATGAAGACTGGTAGGCAGGGGAAGTGACGCGTGACTAGAAAATATTCTTTGAATATTTTCTGTGTGACATGGTGAAATTCTTATAAGAATTTCCCTGTCACGAGTGACGTGTAAAGAATAAGTCCCCGCCATTGTCGCTCCGCTCCCAGCGGGACAGGCAGAAATCAGAAGGGAAAGTTACGAGTTACGTGTGAGCAGTTACGAGAAGTGGAAAAAAAGAAATCAGCAATTAGAAACCAGAGGCCGGAATAAAAAAAAGGGCGAATGAAATCGCCCTTTTTTATGCTGAAAAATAGATTATTTTTTCTTGGGTCTTTCAAAAGTGAAATTAACTGAAGATTCTTTTTCTCCAACCGTAATTTCCTGACTTAGCATCTTTTTAGATCCAAATTTTTCCTGCCAGGCCATTATTTTGTATGTACCGGCCGGTACATTTTTTAACCTGAACGACCCATCAGATCCTGTGACTGCAAAATAGGGGTGGTCGAATACTTGAATAAAACTTTTCATCCAGGGGTGAACATCGCATTTAATTGCAAATGCATCTTCTGCGATGGCAAAAGTGATTGTCTTCTCTTTTAAGGTTTTAGGCATGCCGAAATTGAATTCTTTATTCTTTTTTGGTAATCCGTGAATATTATGCATGGTGGCATCATTGTTTAGTATTTTAATATCCTGCCCGGCCATCATTCCATTCACATGGGGAGTATAAGTGCACCCTTGCTGGTCAAGGATGACAGGTTCAGAGGGAACATCCCCACTATATTCTATACCTTTTAAAAATACGATAACATTGGCCAGGTTTCCATTGGCATCCATGATAAAAGATTCGCTGTAAGCCGCCTCCTGGTGAGCCAGGGAACAGACCGGATCTGCGTCCATTCGAATTTTTTTTGCTTTGGGCGGTTTTCCATTGAATTTAACTGTGCCCGTTACATCTCCGGCGTTAATTAGTATTGGTAAGACAAAAGTTAAAATTAAAGCTTTATTATATTTAATGATTTTCATGATCAATACCTGTGTTTTTTTAAAAAAAAGGACTTATTAATTTAGACTTTCAAATTTCCTAAATGCAACTCGATTAATAGAACATCATACTATATTTGATTTATTCTATTTTTTGAATCAATATTATACATGGAAATGAGACCATAAATTTGTTTCGGGTAAATAGGCTGTCAGGGTAGATTGTCAATGGAAATTTTAAACGGTTTTACAACAGAATGTGAGGTGAAATATAATTAGAATCAGCAAAGCGGCAGATTATTCTATTTTAGTCATTGGATTTTTAGCAACCCAGGAAAATGGAACGGTTATGAGTAAATCAAAAATATCCAAATCGACTAATCTGCCCGGGGAATACGTATCAAAACTTCTTCAAAAATTAAATAAGCATGGCCTGGTATATTCAATTAAAGGTACCAAGGGAGGATATGGATTAAATCGGAAACCGGAAGATATTACATTGCTGCAAGTCCTGAATATTTTCGATGGACCGCCGACTCTGGTTGACTGCCTGCGGAAGGATTTCAAGGATTGTGGGAGAATCAATTTCTGCAATCCTATAATCGGAACCATGAAAAATGTAGAAAGAGAAATCAGAGGCATATTGGAAAAAGTTAATTTTAGAGACCATTTGAGGGTTAGAATATAGAAGAAAAAGTTACGAGTTACGCGTTACGAGTTACGAGCGAAGTTTCCAAGGGCCCTGGACGATCGCTTCGCTGCTGCGCTGCTGCACGTTGCTAAATCAAGTTCCTTGAGTAGAATTTTTCTTTTAACCCTTCACGGAAAAATCTCTGATTTTTCCCATCACCTTTTACGGGAAAACTTGTGGAAAGTTTCCCTCCTCACTTAAAAAATCTCTGATTTTTTTATAGTCACCCGTTATTTTTCACTATGTTTTTGATTATAGTGGACAAAATTAATCCACAT
>JAZFSI010000148.1:0-4278 GCA_036446075.1 Fidelibacterota bacterium | reverse complement strand
TCCTATAAGTTCCAAATATAAGCAGAAAAAAATATTTATTCCCACTCAATAGTACCCGGAGGTTTAGATGTTATATCATACACAACCCGGTTGATTCCCTGTACTGAATTTACGATTTTGTTCGATATTTTCGATAAAATTTCCAGGGGCATTCGAAACCAGTCAGCGGTCATACCGTCAGTGCTTGTAATTGCTCTTAAGCCCAAAAGATTTTCGTATGTCCTGCGGTCACCCATAACTCCAACTGTTTTTACCGGTATAAGAATGGAAAAAGCCTGCCAGATTTTGTCATATAATCCTTCCTCGATTAATATATTTATGTAAATATCATCAGCCTCACGAAGAATAGCTAACCTCTCCTCCGTAATTTCACCAATTATACGGACCGCAAGTCCCGGACCGGGGAAAGGGTGCCGGTTAATCAAATCCTCGGGTAGTCCCAATTCACGTCCGATTTGACGAACTTCATCTTTGAACAAATCCCGCAATGGTTCAATTAATTGGAAATTCAAATCAGCTGGCAGCCCCCCGACATTATGATGGCTTTTTATAACCTGGGCCGAATTCCCATTCCGGCCGCCGCTTTCAATAATATCAGGGTATAAAGTACCCTGGGCTAAAAAATCAATCGAGCCGATTTCTGCAGATATTTTTTCGAATGACCGAATAAACATTTCCCCTATTATTTTACGTTTTTTCTCGGGATCTGAAACTTTTTTTAGTTTCTTAATAAAAACAGCTGAAGAATCATAAGATTGTATATTAATCCCCAGCCCATCCTGCAGGGCAGAAACACAGTCAGCTGCCTCATTCTTTCTTAAAAGGCCATGATCAATTAAAACGGCCCGGCAGCGCGGCCCAATGGCCTTATGCAAAATGGCGGCTGTAACACTAGAGTCCACTCCGCCGCTAACTCCGCAAATAACAAGCTTATCTCCTACTTCTTTGCGGATATTTTCCACTTGCTCAGAAATAAAATTTCCCGCCGTCCAATGCGGTCTGCAGTCGGATATTTTAAATAGGAAATTATCCAGGATTGCAGATCCTTGAGTTGTATGAAATACTTCAGGATGGAATTGAGTTGCATATCTTTTAAGTTTTGAGTTGGACATGGCAGCTAATACGCCATTTGTTGTTTCAGCCAGTTTATGCCACCCCTGCGGAATCTCGATTACCCTGTCTTTGTGGCTCATCCAGACCTGGGTTCCATCAGTCACGGAATTAAAAAGTGGATTATTATCCTTCAATTTTAAATGGGCAAATCCATATTCGCCTTTTTTCCCCGGTTTTACATTTCCGCCATATTGAAATGCCATTAATTGCAGACCGTAGCAGATACCCAATATGGGAATATCCAAAGAAAACAGGGTTTCATCAAATTCAGGAGCTTCGGCATCAAAAACACTGGCCGGTCCCCCGCTGATAATCAGGGCTCTGGGATCATGCGTTAAAATTTCTTCAACTTTGGAATTAGAGGGTAATATTTCAGAATATATTCGAAATTCACGAATTTTGCGGGCGATAAGCTGAGTATATTGTGAACCGAAATCCAGAACAACAACACCATGTTTATTAATTTTAATCAATCAAATGTCCAGGATTTTAAATTTCCTATGAATGATTTATCAGTGATTTGGAAATTGATCGGTGTAATACTTACATATCCGTCGGCCAGGACATTACCGTCTGACTCTATATCCGTGTCGTTGTTGACAATTTTGCCTGTCATCCAATAATAAGTTCTGCCTCTCGGGTCTTCTCTTTTGTCAAAGGAGTCTTTAAAATATAATTTCCCCTGATGAGTAATTTTATAACCCCGAATTTCGGAAGCAGGCAGATTTGGGATGTTAACATTCAGGAGGGTACCTTGCGGGAGGCCATTTTTAAGAATACTTCGTACAACCGTTTTAGCAATTTCCTTAGCGCCGGAAAGATCGCCGCCGGTTATTGAATCTAAACTAATTGCCAGGGACGGAATATTTCTGATTGTGCCTTCGGTAGCAGCAGATATTGTACCGGAATAAAGAATGTTTCCCCCTACATTTGCTCCGGCGTTAATACCGGAAACAATAATATCAGGAGGTTCATTAAGCAGGGCACCGACCGCAATTTTAACGCAGTCTGCCGGAGTACCGCCTACTGCAAATCCCTTAAACCCGCCTGCCCTCGTAATTTCCTCAATTCTAATGGGATCGGCAATTGTAATGGAATGACCCGCGGCGCTTTTTTCCGTTACGGGAGCTACTACAGTTACTTCCCCGATTTCTGACATAGCCTGCCAGAGCGCATATATGCCGTCGGAATAAATCCCGTCATCGTTGGAGAGCAATATTTTTAAGGGAACGGTCATGCGAGAATATCAATTATATTGCTAAGTGTATTTTTCATATTTTTCCGGGCCACAATATGGTCGATAAATCCTTTTTCCAATAAAAATTCAGCTCTTTGGAATCCCTGAGGAAGTTCTTGTCCGATCGTTTGTTTTATTACGCGCGGGCCGGCAAATCCAATTAAAGCTCCGGGTTCAGCCAGAATGATATCTCCAAGCATACCAAAACTAGCTGTAACTCCTCCGGTTGTCGGGTCGGTTAGAATGGGTATATAAAGACCTCCTGATTCTTGAAAACGGGCCAGTCTTGTACTGGTTTTGGCCAGCTGCATCAAAGACAGAGCTCCTTCCTGCATTCTAGCGCCGCCTGAGGAACAAATTAATAATAGAGGCGATTTATTTTTCCAGGCTAAATCAATTACTCGAGATACTTTTTCCCCCACAACAGATCCCATGCTTCCGCCGATAAATTTAAAATTCATTACTCCCATAATAACTGCTTTGTTATTCAGACTGCCGGTATAACAATTTATAGCGTCAATCTCCCCTGTTTTCTCCTGGGCAGTATCAATTTGATCCACATATTTTTTACCTGCTCTAAATTCCAAAGGATCGCTTGGATGTATTTTAGTGAACACTTCCCGGGCAGAATCGGCATCCAGGAGAAGTTTTTTATAAAGACCGGATGAAACTCTAAAATGATGGTTGCAATGGCGGCAGACGGAGTAGTTTTTTTCCAATTCCGGTTGATAAATAATTTCGGCGCAGGTGGGACATTTTATCCATAAACCGGAAGGAATGTCCTTTTTATTTCCAACGGATATTTTACTTTGTTTTCTTTTGAACCAGGCCATTTTACTTATTTTTTTCCGCCAAATTACTGCTTTCGGCGCCCTTTTGATCATTATGGTTATTAAATATATTCGGATTAATCATTTTGAGAGGAGGGAAATTAAAATATTCTGCATCAAGAACCACACCGGAAAGCCGTAAATTTTTTAAGATCATTTTTTTAAGTAGCTAAAATTTATGATTTTGTTCCGGGTAGAAAGGGCGAAATATATTCCGGAATAAGAAAATACGGTTCTTTTTCTGCCCATTTATAAAAATTCATTTCCGCCAGTAGTCCCGCAGATTTTGATGTCGGGTGTAATTCAATCATTTTGCTTCCAGAGGGAGCCAGTTTTTTACATCCGTAATGAATAATCTCCTGCTGACTAATTTTCGGCCAAATAGCCGACCAAATTCCGGCCTGGGGCGACCCCTGTAATTTTATCTCATTTATTTCAGTTTCGTACTGCTGGTAATATACATTGTCTCCGTGAGAATGCAATAATATATATCCTTTTTTTTCCAATTTTCGTGCCTGGTGCAGCATGTTTTTAAAAGTTGGGACAGGAATAATCGGCAGTGCCTGGCTAAAGGCCAGACCCTTTGCAAAACTTAACCCTATTCTAAGACCTGTAAATGATCCCGGACCAATGGATAAGGCAATACCATCCAATTCGTTTAATTTTAATCCAGATTCTTTTTTTAATTTTTCAAAATAAAGCGGTAGTAATTCTCCATGTTTACGGGGAATTCTTTCTTCAACTATAAAACTGCATTCCCCATTGATAATATACGCTGCTCCGCACCATTCCGTAGCAGTTTCAAAAGCAAGTATTTTCATGCTTTTATACCGATTACTTTTAGTTTACGCTGATTTGGGTGGCCTTCTACCCGGTAAAAATTTATGCGGATGGTACCGGAAGGGAGAATTTCTTCTATTTTTTCAGCCCATTCGATTAAAGTTACGGCATTTACGGGATATAATAAATTTTCTCCGCCAATATCTATAAAATCGGAGGAATTATTAAGCCGATAACAATCAACATGGTTAAAATTTAAATTATCACCCGTATATTCGCTTACCAACTTAAAAGTTGGTGATCCAACTCTAGTTTTTA
>JAZFSI010000147.1:0-4589 GCA_036446075.1 Fidelibacterota bacterium | reverse complement strand
AAGACCACGTTTCCAATACTTCAAAACAAATGCTTATTTATAAAGCTCTTAAATATAAAAAACCTGTTTTTGCCCATTTACCCATGATTCTGGGACCAGATAAGAAAAGATTAAGTAAAAGGCACGGCGCCCCCGGGATCCAGATTTTTCGTCAGGAAGGTTATTTACCCATTGCAGTTTTGAATTATATGGCCCTATTGGGCTGGAATCCAGGAACGGAGGATGAAATATTTTCTTTGGAAGAGCTGGTTAATTTATTTGATTTAGAACAGGTCCAGAAAAAAAGCGCTGTCTGGGATGAACAGAAACTTTATTGGATAAGTGGTCAGCAGATAATGAAAACGCCAACAAATGTAATGTTGGATTCGATTCGGGCAACATCACCTGATTGGGGCAAGGGGAAAGATATTTCATTTTTGATTGGAGTAATTAAACTTTTAAAAGTCAGAGCCAAGTCTCTGCAGGAATTTCGACAGCAGTCCACATATTTTTTTGAAGATCCCGTCACTTTTGATAAAAAAGCCTCCCGCAAAAGATGGAAGGATGCTACTGTTAACGAACTGGTTTTAAAATTTAAGGAAAAATTGCAGATTATTGACTGGAACGCCGAAGAAATTGAAAATATTTTAAGGGATTTAGCCGAAGCAGAAAAAATTTCTACCGGGAAATTAATCCATCCTGTTAGATTGGCCCTTACAGGTGTACCGCATGGTCCATCTCTTTTTGCACTCATGGAATTGCTGGGTAAAAATGCTTGTCTTGGACGAATAGATTATGCTCTTTCCATTTTTCCCCAGAAAGAAGAAGTTTGATTTTATGTCTTTAGAACCAGACTACAAACATTTCATTCAACGTATTATCGAAGATGATAATTTATCTGGAAAATTTGAGGGGAGGGTACATACCAGGTTTCCTCCGGAACCAAATGCCTACCTGCATATCGGTCATGCAAAATCCGTATATTTAAATTATGGATTAGCGCAGCAGTTTTCCGGAAAATTTAATTTGCGCTTCGATGATACCAATCCCATCAAAGAAGAAGCAAAATTCGTAAAAGCCATTATAGAAGATGTTAGATGGCTCGGCGCTGATTGGGAAACAAGACTGTTATTTGCCTCGGATTACTTTCAGCAATTATATGATCTGGCTTTAGTCCTGATTAATAAAGGCCGGGCCTTTGTCTGTGATCAAAACGCTGAGGATATCAGAAAAACGAGAGGCACACTGAAAAAACCTGGACAAAACAGTCCCTTTAGAGATAGGTCTGTTAATGAAAATCTGAATCTTTTCGAACAAATGCGCCGGGGAGATTTTCCCGATGGGACCCGGACTTTAAGGGCCAAAATTGATATGGCGCATCCCAATCTGAATATGCGCGATCCGGTGATTTACCGTATTTTACATGCCAGCCATCACCGTACGGGAAATGATTGGTGTATTTATCCCCTTTATGACTGGGCTCACGGATTGGAAGATTCTATTGAAAAAATAACCCATTCAATCTGTACACTTGAATTTGAAGATCACCGTCTTTTATACGACTGGTATCTGGAAACTTTAGATGTTTACCGTCCTCAGCAGATTGAATTTGCACGGATGAATGTAAGTTATACAATAACTTCGAAACGAAAATTAAAACAGCTGGTAGATACAAACCAGGTAGATGGTTTTGATGATCCCAGATTACTGACCATATCCGGGCTGAGAAGGAGGGGATATACGCCGGCATCAATTAAAAATTTTACAGAAAACGTTGGTGTTTCTAAAAGAGATAATATTGTGGAAATGTCCAGGCTGGAGCACAGCATCAGGCAAGACTTGAATAAACGTGCAGATAGAGCCTTTGCCGTATTAAATCCCCTAAAAATTGTACTTACAAACTATCCGGATGATAAAACAGAAATGATAAAGGCTGTTAATAATCCTGAAGATTCTGACAGAGGAACCAGAGAATTGCCTTTTGGAAAAGAGATTTTTATTGAAAGAGATGATTTTATGGAAGATCCTCCCCGGAAATTTTTTAGACTGGGTCCGGGCCGGGAAGTCAGATTAAAATATGCTTACTACATAACCTGCCATGAAATTATCAAAAACAGCCGGGGTGAAATAGTTGAGTTGCGCTGTACATATGATCCCCTCACAAAAGGCGGATCAGCGCCGGACGGAAGAAAAGTTAAAGGAACCATTCATTGGGTTTCATCCAGGCATGCTCTCAGGGCAGAGGTGCGCCTGTTTGATCGTCTTTTTACAGTCCCCCATCCAGGCCGGGAGCAGGATTTTACAACTGTTTTGAATCCGGATTCCAAAATAATTCTGATGAACTGCCGGCTTGAACCGGCTTTAAAAAATGCTGGACTTAATGAGCATTATCAATTCGAGAGACTTGGTTATTTTATTCTGGATCCGGATTCCAAAGCGGACCGGCCCGTATTCAATCGGACTGTCCCTTTACGGGATTCCTGGGCTAAATTGGAAAAACAGGGTCAGGCCAATAAATAAGATCCGGTGCAAACAAAAAAATAGCGTTGTAAAGAGAATGCAAAACAAGTAATTTGATCCTGCATGAGGTCTATTATTCTTAAAAATATTATTCTTTTCCTGGTTTCCATGGGATTTCTATCTGCTGCATCAGGGATATATGTCTATGTAATCCCTTTTGAAAATATCAAAAATGATGCTGCAATTTCCTGGCTTTCTGAAGGCTTAGCCGATATGGTAACCACTGATCTAGACCGGAATGATAATATTTATCTTAAAAATCAATCCGGGCTGGAAGAAGTCATGGCCAACCGCAGTTTATTGCTGCAGCAGAAAAGAGGCACAAAAAATTTATTGATTCTGGGAAAATATGCAAGGGCATTGAACAAGATTTCTATAACCGTCCAATTAATCGATATATCATCCTGGGATGAACTGGACCAGCGTAAAATATCCGGCGATTACAATAATTTAAAAGTATTGAACTCTACTTTGGCAGAATTAGTTCATACCATGCTTAATCCTTACGTTCCTGCCCAAAAAGCTTCACCCTATCCTGCTTTAGTAAAAGGGAAGGGTCTCAAGAAAAAACCCGTCTATGGCAACCAGGCCACAAAAAGGGGGAAATCCATAAATCTTGCTCTTGATAATCTTGAAGAAAAAATGGATATAGCCATTGGTGTTCGCCATGAAGCAGATGTTTTTGAACCCCGGGAAGTGGGCAGCGGTGAATGGGTGATGGACGTTTCCATGGATCCTCATATTGCGGATAATCCTCAAAAAAGGGAAAATACAGGTATAATGGTGGATGTCATAAATACACTCATGGAGAATCCTTATAGAGTAAATTTATCTCGTCCCGCGTTTGAGTTTAATCCTGAAAATCGAAAAGAATTCAATGTAGTTTTAAAAGTGGATTACAGTCTTAAGGGGCATTTGATTAAAGACATGCTCAGTTCCATGCCCTACTCAGGTTTAAAACAGGAAGGCAGCCTGACCATATTTTATTTTAACCGGGACAGGTATAATTTCCCGGAAAACATGACGGAAAAAATTAAGCTGGGAAAACATCGGACCGTACCCGTAATTCAATTCCTGGATAAAAACGATCTGGCCCTGGTTGTTCTGGTTGATTCACCCGAAATTCAGAATCAAAACCACAGCAGTAAAGAGATAATCTTTGAGCCTTTTCATTTTTTTTCACCGCTGATTGAGTATACTATCGGCGGCTGGTCTCTGCAGGTGGCATTGGAAACAGTGAATATTCCGGCTGAATATTCATTTAACATTGATATCAGCAAAGCCCGTAAAATCAACCGTGTCAGTCTGAAATTCATCCCGGAGGATGAAGTTCGATCTTACTTGAAAAATATTTTATAAAATTTTAGCAAATTATTTTTCAGCATTAATTTAAGTTACTTGATCCCTTAACAAATTTTTACGAGAAAGCTGATTTCTGAGCTTAAAGTTATTGGTAGAGAGTAAACTGAATGATTAAATTTCCGCCGCTTTTTTAAACATTATTGGGGAGTCGTCTAAGTGGTAGGACAGCAGATTCTGGCTCTGCCGGTTGGGGTTCGAGTCCCTACTCCCCAGCGATACGAGTCAAAAGCTGTCCGCCAGTATTAAAGGCTTTAACTTCCAGACTTACGAAAAAAATATGCGCCGGTAGCTCAATTGGATAGAGCGTCTGGCTACGGACCAGAAGGTTGAGGGTTCGATTCCTTTCCGGCGTACTTATTTTATTTGGAAAGTGAAATTGTAGGAAGGTAGAGCGGTTGGCTGCGAACCAAAAAATTGGGGGTTCGAGTCCTTCCGGGCGTACTAGGTGTCACCTTAAGACTGCATTAGGGCAAACAGGCCTTGTTCTTTTTTCTGCTAACTTCGTTGAATATTTTAACCATAGCTTCCGGCTATGATATAAAATATCCGCCTTGTTATCAGTTAAATAATTCCGGCGGCTGATTACCCACAGCAGTCTTAAGGTGACACGTGTCGAGTTTAGGCTGCGTTAGGACAATCCTGCCTTGTTCTTTTTAATGCTTACGTTCGGTTAATATTTTAATCTTAGCTTCCGGTCGCACATGATTTCCCCTGGCCCGTTCATCTAG
>JAZFSI010000146.1:0-2825 GCA_036446075.1 Fidelibacterota bacterium | reverse complement strand
AAAAAGCGGGTCTGCATAATCAAAACAGGATTAATTTTGAATTTCTGCAAAAAACCCTGGGAATTAAGGAACATCGAAAAATAGCCGGTAAAATGGCCTCAGAAGCCATTACCCTCGTAAAAAATGAAAACGGAATATTACCTTTAAACCCGGGCCTGGAAGATACTTTATATATTTTTGATCTTTATGATAATAACAATAATCACTCTGAAAGTATGGCTACCAGGAAATTAAAATCAAGCGGACGTAAAACGATTACATTTCAAATTGACAAATCAGACAGTCTGGACTATGCCCGCTCTCTTCTGGCGCAGGTTCCTGAAGATGCATTAATTATTGTAAATGCATTCGTTAATCCAGCCGCCCACAAGGATGATATTTTTCTTCCGCAGGCGGAAGCTGAATTTCTCCATGATCTCAATGCACACTCCAACAGAGTAATCCTGTCCAGTTTTGGAAGTCCCTACATTATTCAGGAATTTCCCGAAACTCCCGTTTACATCTGCGCTTATAAAAGCAGCGGATTAATGCATACAGCCCTGGCCAACGCCCTGCTGGGGAAAAAGGATATTTCCGGAAGACTGCCCGTATCCATCCCCGGAGTGGCTGAGATGGGCGACGGCATAAGCATTAAGTCCAGATTGTGGAAGAACAACAGCAGGCGCGCAAGCCCCGGACGCCGCTTAAAAAGAATCATGCCTTCAGAAATAAATGCTGAAATAGATCCTGTGCTAAAATATATGCAGTCTGCTATATCTGATTCAGCCTGGCCGGGCGCCGTTCTCCTGGCCGCAAAAAAAGGAAAAATATTTATCCACGAGGCATCTGGTTTTCATACCTATGATAGACAGGAAAGTACAAACCGGGGAGATATATTTGATCTGGCCTCAATTACCAAGGTTGTAGCTACCACATCCGCTATCATGATTCTTTATGATCAGGGTGAATTGGATCTGGATGACAAAGTAGTTAATTACCTGCCCCGGTTCAAAGGCCGCCAGCCGGAATTTGTAAAACAAAAGAATAATATAACAATTAAAAATCTCCTGACTCACAGTGCCGGTCTGCCGCCCTTCAAACAGTATTATTTAATGGCCGGCAGCCAAGAAACCAGGCTGGATAGTATTTATAATACTGAACCAATCGCCCCCATCGGAGAGCAAACTATTTATTCGGATGTGGGTGTAATTATATTGGGGAAATTAATCGAAAAAGTAAGTGGTACAAGTCTGGATATTTTCGTCGATTCTTTGATTTTTAAAAAACTGGGTATGAATTCAACTTACTTTAATCCGCCGCCGGAAAGGATGAAAAGAATTATTCCAACAGAATTCAATGCAGACAAAGGTATTTTTACAAGGGGGTACGTACACGATGAAAATTCCTTAAGCCTGGGAGGAGTGGCGGGCCATGCCGGATTATTTTCCAGCGCCTATGATCTGGGAATTTTCTCTCAAACCATGCTCAATGGCGGCCTTTACGGCTGGCAGCGCATTTTTAAGCAGGAAACAGTAAATCTATTCACCAGGCGCGCCCTGGTTGTAGAGGAAAGTTCCCGTTGTCTGGGCTGGGATAGTCCCAGCGGCAGGGCTTCCGGCGGAATTTATTTAAGCCAAGAAAGTTTTGGTCATACGGGATTTACGGGGACGTCGCTCTGGATTGATCCTGAGAACGAAATACTTGTAATCCTGCTTACCAATGCGGTTCATCCGGATCGAACTAATAAAAGTCCTCAATATTATGATTGGCGGCAGCGGATACATTCTGCGGTATATGAATCGCTGGGATTAAATCAGCGGAATTCTGAATTAAAAAAACGTGAACGCTGGAAAAATCAGGAGAATTTCAAATGAAATTCAATAATCAGGATACATAATGCTCCGGTTTAAGAAAATAAATATGAGGTTCATCCAGACCCTGATACTTATTCTGCTGGTTTCCTGTTCCGGAAAAAATTGGGTGGAGAGACTGCCCAAACCCTGGACCTTGAGTCAAGATGAAATATCCAGAATACTGGTTCAGTTCCATCAGCATTACCCGGATTTTCAGGAACGCTTAAAAGCTTTTATAATCTGGCAAACCGGAAAACCTTATGAACTTTACAGTCTGGGCGAAGAACAGGAACCGGACCTGGATCCCATAATCAGACTGGATGTATCGGATTGTACGGTGCACGTGCTGACTTCTCTGGCTTTTGCACAGAGTGAATCCTGGGCGGCGGCCAGAGAAGTAATGATCAGAATTCATTATAAACCGGGACCCGGGGGTAAAGTTATACCTGCTTATTCACGGCGCTGGCATTATACTTCCGATCGTCTGTTAAATAATCCCTATACAAAAAATATAACCGAAGAACTATTGCCTCAAAAACAATTGGAATCTGTAGATATTGTTTTGAATCAAAAGCAGGATGGAACCCCATTTTTAGATTTAAACTGGGAAAATCGGACTGTTATTAAGTATATACCGAATCAGCTGATTACGGAGGATTTGCTCGCTAAACTTCCCCCGGTCTGCGGCGTGGCCTTTGTTAAAAAGGCCTGGTTCAAATTGGGACTGGTCATTGCCCACGAAGGCATAATTGTGGACAAAAAAAATATAGTGCATGCTTCATCTGAATTTGGACTGACGGTTAATACTGATTTTATTAATTATTATTACCGCGATTCCGGCCCGCTCTTCGATGGCATTATGCTGTTTACTTTTCATGAGATAGACGAGGGGGGTTGATTATCCATTGGATTGACTATACTTTAATTCTTTCTTTTCTGGGTGGGCTGGTCGGTTATGGTATCTGGCAAAGCAGATTCAATAAAACCAGTGCA
>JAZFSI010000145.1:0-3852 GCA_036446075.1 Fidelibacterota bacterium | reverse complement strand
TGATTTCACGCCATACGGTATATTCTGTAGATTCTACATATGGCGCTGTAACGGTACCCAGTCCGTCTAAACGAGTGCCGCCATTCTCAACAAAGTCTACAGTTGTACCTCCCAGGTCATAAATCAGGTTAGCCAGGTTAATGGCGTGCCCACCGGCTTTTTTCTCAAACAAAAAGGAAAAATCCAGAGGTCCGAATTGAAACTGGTTAAACCAGGATAAATTATAATCCGGTGTTTCATCACCCAGAATATCATGTTTCCCGTCAGTCATTTCAGATCCGACAATCGCCGTTGGTGAATACCCTTCTTCAATCCGATATGTGCCTAAGAAGGTGGCAAAACCGCCCGTATTATAGGGATCTACTGTAAGTTTAGTTACCTCTGATTCAGTATGGTAATAATTTACCCTGGAAATCCAATCCAAGCCGCCTGCACTGAAGAGCTTTGTAGGATTAACGGTGAAAGACAACTCATATCCCTTAGTTTCCATTTCTCCGCCGTTTTCCCATTTAGTTGCAGATCCCGAAGAACCGGCGAGGTCAATTTCGAGAACCAGATCTTCAATAGCCTGAGTATAATAAGTTGCTTCCACACTGGCCAGACCGCCCATAACCGAAAAATCAGTACCAAATTCAATTTCTGTGGTTCTTTCCGGAACAATGAGGGCCTGTCCCTTTCTTGCGGCCGGTAAAAGACCATTAATACCGCCAATATTGGCCGAAGCCATAGTGGTAAATTTGGCAGATTTGGTGGGCATATTTCCAGTCTGTCCTGTGGCTATGCGCAGCTTAAGATTATCAAAAATTCCGGCTATTTTTCCAAACTGGTAAGAGGCTGATATTTTTGGATACCAGTTATAATCATCCGTTACTCCCAGGGTGCTGGACATATCCCCCCTGGCGCCGGCAGAGAGATAAATATTGTCTCCAAGGGTTACTTCTCCCTGGAGAAAAACACCTCTATCCTGCTGCAGGGCCCGGTCGTGATAAACGGCCTGGGTACTGGCCTTGTCCACGTTTGTCTGGGTGGGGATCATGCCCTCGGAATGGACATAAACCGAGTTCCAGTCCTGAGTTTCAAACTGTATTCCGCCGGTTGTGAGCAGGCTCATTCCAGACATATTCAGTTTATGCACCAGATTCAGGTATAGATTTGAATTCAGGTTGTCGGTAAACCTCATTACAGATTGGCCGGCATTGGTTTTATCCCTCTCAAACTGCGTAAAAGGCGGAGAAAACACTGTGTTTTCCTGATTATAGAAATCCACACCGGCTACCCCTACAAAATCCAGGCTATTGCTTGAATTCCCGTATATAGCGTGGTCAAGCTGCAGTGAACCTTTAGCTCCATGCACCAGTTCGTTATTTACAAAATATTCTATCGTTTCTAAATAATTAGCGGCATTCATGGGGTGGACTGGAAAATCACCGTCTCCGTCAGTATCCCTGATATCGATAAAACTGGGTGTAAAACCAATGGCAAAACCATAAGTTAAACCGGAGTTATCATTGCCGGTTACGCCCCGGTCTGATTCGGTTCTCGACAGATTTGTGGTTAAGCTTACCCTGGTTTTATCACTGAAACGATGTTTCATGTTCAGACGCCCGGAAAATTTTTTATAGCCTGTATTTTTTATTATTCCGCCTTCATCCAGGTATTGTCCTCCGAAATAAAACTGGGTACTTTGGTTTCCTCCGGCGGCGCTTATTACGGTTTCATTTAAAGTACCGGTTTCACCATAGGTCTCCTGCTCATAATCAATGTCCCGGTTGGCCCAGCTTCCGCTGGCATTATTGCCCAGGTCAGCTATGGCAGATCCGTACTGCTCTTCTGCTTCGGCATAATTGGCAAAAACACGATGACCCATTTTATTTGTCAGTTTGGATTGACCAATTCTCTGGGAAAAGGAAAATACTGTTTTTCCGCCTTGTCCCTGCTTGGTTTTAATAATGATCACACCATTGGAGGCTTTGGCTCCGTACATGGCGGCGGCGCTGGCGCCTTTGAGCACTTCAATTGAGGCTATGTCATTGGGATTTATATCTCCGATTCTATTCGTGGGCTGGCCCTGGGGGCTGGCGCTTCCAGCTCCTGCTGCAGCAGTAACTACATCAATCCCCGATTGATTTGCATTATTATTTACAATTATACCGTCAATAACATAGAGCGGCTGGGTGCTGCCTGTCAGAGTTGAGGCCCCTCTCAGGTTCACGTTTATACCACCTCCCGGAGCTCCCGTGTTGCGACGAATATTTACTCCTGCAAATTTACCGCTCAGAGCGGCATCCAGGGTCTGTGTGGGGGCATTAATGAGTTCTTCCCCGGAGACAGTTGCCACCGCGTTGGATAAATTGCGTCTTTTGACCGAAGAAGCAAGTCCGGTAACAACGACCTGATCCCCTTTTAACACGTCAGTTTCCATGGAAATATTTACTTCCGAGGCTCCTGGAGGAACAGTGATTTCATTGGTTCTATAGCCTATATAGGCAACTATTAAATTGACATTTCCTTCTGGAACTTCCAATTTAAAATATCCTTCACTATCCGTAGTTGTACCAATAAAGCTGTCCTTTACAAATATCTGTACACCCACGAGTTCTTCACCGCTTTCGGAAACTGTAACCCGGCCCGTAATTTCCCTGGTCTGGGAAAATGCAAATTGAGTAATTATTAATAACCCGAGTATCAGCTGCATGGTTTTCTTGATTTTTAATGCCTGCATATAAACCTTCCTATTTGATTTTCTTGGTAAAATCTGAGCGTGGGAATTATACTTTCCCCTAATAAGCCTCGATCTCATTCGTAAGCCTGTGTAAAATTCACTGAGATTAAACTCAATGTCAAGTAAAAATATGGTGAGTGCTTGCTCACCTTCAGGTAAGCCGAGAGTTTGGAAAAAGAAATCAGAAGGTCCCGCCATTGTCGCTTCACTCCCAGCGGAGCAGGCAGAAAACAGAGTGGGGAAATGACGGAAAACGGGAGAGAGTAAAACGACCAATCTTTTCTACGAACCAAAGACTATCAACTACTGACTTTCCCGCTCTGATCCTTCTTTTTACATCACTGAATTAATTTGACAACCTTTAAGGCTCTTTCAGTGTCTTATGTATTAACTGAACAAATGGATGAAATATGAAATACTTAAAAAAATCAATCAAACGGGATATGTTCTTTTTGAGCTTGTTTATCGTACTGGCCTTCAGTCCCATTTACATGTTAGCGCTTTAATATAATGTCGTGTCAAGTCTGTATTAGCGCAACCAAGCCTTGTTATTTTAACCGTAAACTGCGTTGAAAATTTTAACCATAACCACTGCTATTCTGAAAATTTTCGCCTTGTTAACAGGCAAAAATTCCTGCGACTTTTTTCACACAACAAACTTGACGCAACATTAGTTCGGTCGTCACACGACCCGCTGCCGGCAGCAACTTTTCCAGTGAACAGTGAACAGTAGTGATTTATGGATTATGGATTATGAATTGAAAAAAGTCATAAATGTGTAACGAGTGCTGAGAAATAATTCTTCTAACAACTTTTTACTGCGGACTATTTACTTTTTTTTCCCTCAGACTTCTATCTATGATTTCTTCTCCCTAACTGTTCACTCGTAACTCGTAACTTTCTCTTCTGACGTCCGATTTCTTCTTAATTCCTTTAATATTTTTTCCGGAGTGATGGGCAGTTCCCTGATCCGGGCTCCGCAGGCTTTAAAGATTGCGTTAGCGATGGCAGGAGCAGGTCCTATAATGGGAATTTCGGCGACAGCCTTAGCCCCGAAAGGACCGCTGGGTTCATTTGTATGCACAAATTTAACTATGATTTCAGGCATGTCTATGGCTGTGAAAATATGG
>JAZFSI010000144.1:0-5565 GCA_036446075.1 Fidelibacterota bacterium | reverse complement strand
TTCAAAGCTGAATGTAAATGCTGAATCATGTTCAAACCATTTCATCCAGCATGCCATGGTGGATGCGATGCAGGCAGATCAAAGCGGTTCAAAACAGATATTAAGTACATTAAAGAAAAGAAGGGATACTGCGGTTGATGGTTTGAACAATATTTCCGGGATCAGCCTGGCAAAACCAAATTCTACTTTTTATTTATTCCCGAATGTAACCAAAGTAATGGAGTCTAAAGGATTCTCATCAATTGAGCAGCTGCAAATTGGGGCTCTTGAAAATAGCGGAGTTTCTTTTTGCACCCGTAACCATTTTGGACGACCTTCTCCGGCGGAAAATGAATACTTTATTCGATTTGCTTATTCGGGCATAGGAGTAAGTGATATCAGGGAGAGCCTGCATAAATTGAAATTATATTTTGAAAATTAAAGATTGAATAAAAGTCCTTTATTCGACTGCCATATGGCCCTGGGGGCTAAAATGGTGGATTTTGCCGGCTATCTGATGCCCCTGCAATATGACCGTATCGTAAGCGAGCATAATGTTGTGCGTCATGCAGCCGGATTGTTTGATGTCAGCCATATGGGAGAATTAATTGTAAAAGGAAAAGGAGCTGATATATTTTTAGACCGAATGACCATTAATAATGTTAAAATCATGGTACCGGGAGAAGCCCAATATTCTGTAATGTGCAGGGAAAACGGCGGCATAATCGATGATCTTTTAATCTATCGCCGCAAAGAAAGCTTTTTGCTGGTGGTAAATGCCGCAAATTTAAAAAAGGATTTCAGGTGGCTTAAGTCACATTGCCCGGAATATATAAAAATTGAGGATAAGAGTCATAAATTAGGATTGCTCGCTTTGCAGGGTCCTTTATCAAGAGAAATTTTGAATCAGGTCACAGAAAATCTATCTCAACTTTCTTTTTATAAATTTATTGATGGAAAAATTGGAGGATATCCTGCTTTGATTGCCAGAACCGGTTATACGGGAGAATTGGGTTTTGAAATTTATGCAGGCCTTGAAGAAATTAAATTTATTTGGAAAATTCTAATTTCTGCCGGAAAAACCGGAGGACTTAAACCTGTGGGACTGGGATGCCGTGATACTTTGAGAATGGAAATGAAATATTGTTTGTATGGAAATGATATTGATGAATCTACAAATCCTCTGGAGGCAGGTCTGGGATGGATCACAAAGTTTGATAAACCTGACTTTATTGGAAAGCAGGCCCTGATAAAGATTAAAGAAAATATCAGGCGCAGGCTGGTATGTTTTGAAATGCAGGAAAAGGCTATCCCTCGTAAAGATTATAAATTATTTGCCCATGGAGTCGAAATTGGCAATGTAACCAGCGGGTCTTTATCTCCCTCGCTGAATAAGGGCATAGGCTTGGGCTATGTAGCCAAAGATTATGCTAAAACCGGAACAGAAATTATGGTCGACATGCGGGGAAAAATGAAAAATGCAATAATAGTATCTCAGCCTTTTTATAAAAAGGGCAGCGCACAGATATAATGAGCGCTAAAAACAGAAATTTCATCCTGGTAACGGGGGGAGCAGGATTCATCGGCAGTCATTTAATCGATCGATTATTGGAAAATGGAAAAAACATTCTTTGCCTGGATAATCTCAATGATTTTTATAATCCTAAAATAAAAAAATTAAACCAGAAAAAACATTTTGAATATGATAATTTTGTTTTTGTAAAAGGTGATATCCGCGATCGGGAGACAGTAGAAAAATTATTTAATAATTTTAATATCAGTACGGTGATTCACCTGGCGGCCATGGCAGGAGTGCGCCCTTCTTTGGAAAATCCAAGTCTCTACACGGACGTAAATATAATTGGAACTCAGGTACTCCTGGAAACTATGAGAAATAAAGAGGTAGGAAAATTTATTTTTGCTTCATCTTCATCGATTTACGGCAATAGCAAACATACTCCTTTTACAGAAGATGCTGCTGTGGACTGGCAGATTTCTCCCTATGGAGCCACCAAGAAAATGGGTGAAATTTTATGTTACCCTTACCATCATTTATATGGTATTTCAATTGTAGGATTGAGGTTTTTTACGGTTTACGGCCCCCGCCAGCGGCCAGAAATGGCAATCCATAAATTTATACGCAAAATGTTCAGGGGGGAAGAACTGCCTTTTTACGGAGATGGAAATACAGCCCGGGATTATACCTATATTGATGACATTATTAATGGGATTTTAAAATCCCTGATAATTGAAAATGATTACGAAATTTTTAATTTGGGGAATTCGGAACCCATTAAACTAAAAGAACTTGTCTCCATTCTGGAAAATACATCCGGGTTGGAAGCTCGACTTTTAAAACAGGATTTACCGCCCGGAGATGTATTCCAGACATATGCGGATATCAGCAGAGCTAAAAAGCGTCTGGATTATGAGCCGGGCATTCATTTTGAAGCAGGGATTGGATTATTTATGGAATGGTATAAAAGCATGTACGAAAATCATAGAAAATTATACGCATGAAAACACGTCGATTTGAAATATTCGGGATGCTTTCCATGGCCATATCGGTTCTGGTTTTAATAAGTTTATTGGGTTACAATCCTCAGGAAGATCCACACATCTCGCCCAACGTACAGGTTTTAAATCCCATGGGCATACTGGGAGTATGGATATCCTATCTGTTTATAAAACTTACCTTTGGTTATGCCTCATATATTCTGCCTATTTTGGGTATTATCTGGGGCTGGTGGTTTTTTAGCCGGAAAAATACTGTAATCTTAAGTAGAATCTCGGGTTACCTGATAGGTGTTATGGTGCTTTTTTCTTCGACATTAGGCATCGCAGAAATTTACAGGGGTCATGCTTATTATAAATATTGCGGTCTCTTTGGCGGACTCACAGGCCGGTTAATTTCTGATTTTTTGGGATTCTTCGGAGCTTTTTTAATTTTATTTGTATTCTGGCTGGTTTTAATACGTGGATATTTTTCCCTCAGTTTTTATAGTCCCATTAATAAATTGACGGATTTCTTTAAAAAGCAAAAAGCCGAAAAACTGATCGAAATAAACATTGCCAGGGAAGAACAGGAAAAAAGAATTCATACTAAGTCACTGCTGCAGAAACTAGGGGGAGAAAAACAAATCGATCAAGATAATGGACCTGAGCCGGGGGATAATGTTAGTAAACCAGTCCCAGACGCTGCGGATGAATCAGAGGATTCTGGTGATAGCGCTCAAGATAAAAATATGAAAATGACGGAAACATCAGATTCGGTTTTAAAAGCGGAATCTAGTCTCGAAACCGGCGAAGGCAATGTCGGTCGGAAGATAAAGAAAGGTGAGGTTGACTTTGAAATAGGCCGGATAGTTGAAGAACAGGAAGTTAATTTAGATCAGGTAAAAGGGGGTCAGACTCCTAAAAGAAAATACAGGTTCCCGTCGGCCGAATTATTAAAAACCCCGCAAAAAAGTCAGGATGGAATGTCTCGGGAAGAATTGGTAGACCGGGCCACATTTTTAGGCCAATCCTTAAAAACTTTCGGTGTGGATGGTAAAGTGGTAAACGTAAACCCGGGCCCCATAATTACCTTATTCGAAGTAGAGCCGGCAGAAGGTGTCCGTGTTAATAAATTTGTAGCCTTGTCGAATGACCTGGCCCGGGTAATGGAAGCCAGCCGCGTGCGGGTAATTGCACCCATACCCGGAAAATCGTCCGTTGGTATTGAAATCCCCAATCGTAATCCGGACATGGTTTATTTTAAATCTGTAATTAATTCCGATAAGTTTGCCAAGGCAAAATCTAAATTAACACTGGCTGTGGGTAAAACCACAACCGGGGAAATTGCCACTTTAGATTTAAGTAAAATGCCCCATTTGCTGGTCGCGGGAACCACAGGATCAGGAAAATCAGTATGCATGAACAGTATTATTGCCAGTATTCTTTATAGAGCCGCACCTGATGAAGTAAAATTTGTTATTATTGATCCTAAAAAAGTTGAAATGACCCTCTTTAAAGCCATGGAAGGTTACCATTTATTAAATATCAGTGATATCGACGAAGCAATTGTTACATCATCTGAAAATTCAGTTCTGGCTCTAAGGGCAGTTGAAAAAGAAATGGATCGCAGATATGATACGCTGGCCGATGCGGTTGTTCGCAACATTGACGAATATAATGCACGTATGTTGAAGAATAAAAAACCAATAATGCCCTTTATTGTGGTGATTATTGATGAATTGGCAGATTTAATGATGATGAATTCCAAGGATGTTGAAGCACCGATTGCCCGTCTGGCGCAATTGGCACGGGCTGTGGGCATCCATCTGGTTGTGGCAACTCAGCGACCATCAGTTGATGTGATCACTGGTGTAATCAAGGCCAATTTTCCTTCCAGAATAGCTTTCCAGGTAGCTTCAAAAGTAGATTCTCGTACAATTATTGATCAATCGGGAGCCGAAAAATTAATCGGCCGCGGAGATATGCTCTATCTGGGGCACGGTGCCTCAGAACCCACTCGCCTGCATAATGCGTTTCTTACTTTAGAAGAAATAGAAGCAATAATGAAACATTTGGTCTCCCAGCCGAAACCAGATGAATATAAAATCGCCGGTGTTCGGGAAGCTGCTGCTAGAGAAAACCTGACAGGTGATTTTTCCGGCGACCGCGATGATCTTTTTAAAGAAGCTGTGCGCTTAGTTATTTTGCACCAGCAAGGATCTATTTCCTTATTACAGCGCCGCTTAAAAATAGGTTATTCCCGAGCTGCACGATTGATTGATGAAATGGAACAAGCCCGTATCGTGGGACCATTTACCGGGAGTAAAGCCCGGGAAATACTGGTTGACGAAACATATTTGAACAGTCTTGATTCTTAATTTTAAATGAGGTTTATATATCAGGGTTTGATTCTATTGTCATTTGTCGGACTTATAGCCGGTGCAGGTGAAAAAGCAGAAAGTCTAAAACGTTTTCTGCAATCCCCGGATGGTGTACAGCTGCAGGTTGAAATAAGACAGAAACAATTTGAGCAGCAGAACATTATCACGGGTACGATAGAAATTTTAGCTTTGGACAAATATCTTTTTGATTCAGAAAATGAAACAATTGTTGTGCAGGGGTCAACAGTCAGAACCTGGAACAAACAAACCCGGCAGTTAATTCTGGATGGAATAATTAAAGGAGAGTTTAACCTTTTTCAATTACTTACAGGAAATTTTAAAGGAGTAGAATTTACAAAATCGAGCCGATCCGGCGACTTAACAAAATTGAATTATGAAATAAAAACTATGGGATTTAATGGATATATAACTTTTGATTCAGAGTCAGGACGTCCGGTTGATCTAACAATGTATTACAGTCCCGATCAAAGCTTTAAGATTACAATAACAGGCGTATCAACTTTAAAAAGGGAAAGTTTGTTTAATTCTTTCGCACCTGACGCCCTGGAAGTAATCGATCTTCGTGAATAGGGGATTTAAATTTGCCCTTGGCCTGATTATCAGTCTGGCTGGATTATTCTATGCTTTCGGAAAGGTTGATTTTCACACGCTATGGATTAAACTTCAAGAAGTTAATTTCTGGTATATA
>JAZFSI010000143.1:0-9877 GCA_036446075.1 Fidelibacterota bacterium | reverse complement strand
GCGACAGGATTTGAACCTGCGACCCCCTGCTCCCAAATCAGGTGCTCTGAAATACGAGAAATCCAAATTTTCAAAATCCAGCTGTCTTAGTATCTGCATAGTAAATAGGGTTAAAATTGTCATATTTTGTCATATTCTGGCAATTTTGAAAGACCTCAAATATTGCATTTTTCATAATAAAAAACCCCCATTTCTCGAGGAGAAAGGAGGGTAATATAATCTGTGGGTCCACAGGGATTCGAACCCCGAACCTTCGGATTATGAGTCCGCTGCTCTAACCGTTGAGCTATGGGCCCTATATAGGGGGTGGAAATTAATTTATTGCCTATAATTAGACAAAATAAATCATCACGGAAAAAGATATATTTTATGCTGAAAAAATATTATTCAGATAATGTTATGGTATTTTTGGTTTTATCAGGCTCATACCCCTCTCGGAGATGGCAGTAATTGAAAGAGAAGGATTCACTCCGGGATTAGCCGAAATCATTGATCCGTCAAATACGTACATATGCTCATATCCGAATACTTTATTGTCTCTGGAAATAACGCCTTCGTCAGGATTTGCTGCCATGACAGCTCCGCCTAATATATGTGCTGTTGTCGGTATACCCGCCAATGTTTCGGTAAAGGCGACCATTGGTTTTGAATTGATTATTTCTGAATATTTATCAACGACCGCCTTCGCCTCCGGAATAAAGGCTGTGGGAGCCTGACCATTTGAAATCCTGCTTTTCATGCCCAGAAATCCTAATTTAAAATCCAGTGTACTCTCCAAATGCTGCATGAAGACAAGGATAGAAGATCTTTTACTAAAATCATCCACGAAAAATATTTTCAGCCACTGCAGAGGTTCCTTAATTAGCAGACCAAATAATTTAATGATTCTTTTAAAAAAGGATTTTTCATAAACCATGGGCAGGGCCAATAATCTCCAGATTCCGGATTTTTCCCCGTATTTAGTTGGTTCAATGTGGCTGTTTTCATCATATTCCAATATTGATCCTATGGCAATACCCTTGGACATATCTCTGTGCTTATCAAGAGTAACATTTTGCACCAGAGCTTCGCTGTTTGTACGCACCATAGAGCCGACTCTGGGGCTTAAATTGGGCAATGACGTCTTTTTTAATTTTAAAAGCAGCGGAATCGTACCTAAAACACCTCCGGCAAAAATAATACCCTTACTCTGTAATTTCTGGTTCTTAGAAAAATAGGCTGTAGATTTTTTATACGTTACACTGTAGCCCGTGGAACCGTTCTTTTTGTCCAGAGCCGTAATATCCATAACCTCATTCTCAGGCAGAACGTCCACTCCCAATTTCCGGGCCAGATATAAATAATTCTTATCCAGAGTATTTTTTGCATTATGCCGGCAGCCTGTCAAACAGCTTCCGCAGAAAATACAACCCGTACGATCGGGTCCTTTTCCTTCAAAATACGGATCCTTAACAGTTTTTTCAGGTTCTCCAAAATAAACACCTACCGTGGTGGGGAAGAAATTTTTTTCTTTTTTCATTTGCCGGGCCAGCTCTTCAAGCGCCAGGTCGCTTTCTTCCAGGCGCGGATTAACAGCTGCGCCTAACATTTTCCAGGCTATATTGTAAAATGGAGCCAAAATCTTTTCCCAATTTTCAAGACCGGCCCAGGAACCCTGTTTATAGAATTCCTGCTTCGGCTTTGGCAGTGTATTGGCATATACTAAAGAACCGCCCCCCACTCCAATACCGCTCAAGACGGTAATATGCCGAAAAAAATGTATTTTTTGGATACCAAATAGTTTCAGAACCGGCAGCCACAGCCATTTTCTCAAATTCCAATTTGTTTTAGGAAAATCTTTCCCGGAAAACTGTTTTCCCTTTTCAATCACCAGAACTGAATATCCCTTTTCTGCCAATCTCAAAGCAGAAACCGATCCCCCGAATCCGGAACCAACAATTATAAAATCATAATTTTCTTTTAATATCATTTATTATCCGATTTTTTCACATCTCAATTGAGAGAAATTATTTTATGCTTAAGTAGATATTAACATAACTTAAAAACAGCGATTTTCCGGTGAGGAGTTACGAGTTACAAGCGACAAGTTAAAAAAAATTCTTTCTTAAACTCTATAATTTATCTGCCAACTACCCCGTGGGGAGCGCAGCTGCGAAGCAGCAAAGCAGCGTAGCGACCGTGGCGGGGATCTCTGACCTCTTTTCCTTACCACTCACTTTTCACTGAAAAAATTCATTGAATTTTTCTTTCCTCTCCGTGACAACCAAATCTAAAAATAACTGTCTTAATATTCGAGAGGAGGGCAGCATATTTATTGGGAATTTATGAAAACGATTGTAATCTTTTGAAAAAACGTATCGAATTGAAGGCAAAATCCAAAAATTTTAATACATCAATATGCTTGACCAGTTTTGAAACCCTCGGTAATTTTTATCAATTAATCCGGAGAATAATTATGAAGCAGGGGAATAAATTTACTTTCTCCCTTATTTTTTTACTGAGTTCCTTGTTATCCTTGAACGCGGGCAGCAAGATCCAATCCAAAACCTTAAATAATGGACTCGAAGTCATCGTCATTGAGGACCACATTGTACCCTTGATTACAATCGAAATAGCCGTAAAAAACGGCGCTTTTGTGGAAACTCCGGAATACGACGGTTTGGCCCACCTTTATGAACACATGTTTTTCAAAGCCAACCAGAAAATCCCTAACCAGGAAGCATTTTTGGAACGTACCCGGGAGCTGGGTATGAGCTGGAACGGTACTACTCAGGAAGAACGTGTGAATTATTATTTTACCATGCCGGTGGACAGTCTCCGGGCCGGCCTGGAATTTATGAAAAATGCTATCCGATTTCCCTTGTTCAATCAGGAAGAATTGGAACGGGAACGGCCGGTTGTGATCGGCGAATATGACCGTAATGAGTCCAACCCGTATTATCATATCGACCGGGCAATCAATAAAAAACTCTGGTATAAACATTATAGCCGAAAGAATGTAATTGGAGACCGGGAAATAATTCTTTCAGCAACCAGGGAAAAAATGCAGGAAATCAAAGAACGTTATTACATTCCGAACAATTCTGCTTTATTACTGTCGGGAGATATAACCCCGGAACAGGGTTATGCACTGGCCGAAGAATTTTTTGGAGATTGGGAGGCAGGGGAAAATCCTTTTGAAAAGTGGCCAGTTCCGAATCACCCTCCTTTAGAAAAATCAGAAGTTGTAGTTGTGCAGAAACCAGTGAATATATCTGTGATTTCCTTCTGGCAACATGGCCCGAAAGCAGGAGAAGACCTGAAAGATACTTTCGCTGCAGATGTGTTGATTTATATTCTTTTGCAGGATAATTCGAAATTTCAGAAAAATCTGATCGATTCAGGAATAGGTCTTGAAGCAACAATATTTTATTATACTCAGAATAATACGGGCCCAATCACAGCCCGAATTGTCTGCACACCGGATAAAGTGCTTCAGGCCAGGGATGCTCTCTGGGCTGAAATTCAAAAGTTAACCGAGCCTGATTATTTTACAGACGAACAGCTGGAAACAGCCAAAACCAAATTAGAAGTAGAAGAATTATTTAAGAGTGAGAAAACATCCTCATGGTCCCATACCGTTTCGTTCTGGTGGGGTGTGACTGGTTTGGATTACTACAGAAATTATATTAAAAATCTGCGCCAGGTTTCCCGAGCGGACATTAATAATTACGTAAATAAATATATTAAAAACAAACCCATGATTATGGGAGTAATTCTGCCTGAAGAGACTTATGGCGATTTAAATATGAAAGACGAGGAGTTTTTGCCATGATCAAAAGATTTAAAATAATATTACTGCTAGCTTTAATATTTGCATTCAGCTGTACCAGTAAAAAAGAAGCTGATTCAAATAAATTCAGTGTGGGCGGATTAACTGTAATTCTCAAGATAATTCCCGAATCCGATATTGTTTCTCTGGGTTATTATATAAACGGCGGCTCGGCTTATTTAAGTCCGCAGCAGGCGGGCCTGGAACGACTGCTGCTTGCAGTTTCTCCCAAGGGCACTGAAAATTTTGACAAAGAAACTCTGCAGGGACAATTAGAAGCCATGGGCTCCCAAATATTCAGCAAAGCCGGAACAGATTATTCCTCTCTTAACCTTAAATGCCTGGCAGATAAATTCCAGGATTCCTGGTATATTTTTCAGGATATTATCCTGTACCCGCTTCTTGATTCAACTGAAATTGAATTGGAAAAGGCGAACCAACTGGCAATTATAAGATCCGAAAGAGATCAACCCGAGAATTATTTAAATAAGCTTTCTCGCGAATTTTATTTTAAAGGCCATCCCTACGCTCTTTCTTCCCTCGGTCTTGAACGTACAGTAAAAGAATTTTCGAGAATCGACCTTGTGAAATACCATGAAAATAATTTTACTAAATCACGAGGGCTGCTGATTGTTGTGGGCGGTATCACCAAACAGGAAATATTGGATCTGGCCCAAAAGCTTGCAAAAGAATTACCTCGAGGCAAAAAATATGAAGGAAATCTTCCGGATAAATGGATAAAGACTACTTCAAGCATGCTAACCATCGAAAGTAAAACGCCCATACCAACAAACTATTTGATTGGAGCGGCCAACGCTCCCAACCTTCTGTCTCCTGACTATTACGCCTTTCAACTTGCCATTCAGAAATTGAATACTCGGGTATTCGAGGAAGTTCGTACAAAAAGAAATCTATCCTATGCCCCCCGCGCCGGATATAGACGAGGTAGAATCAGTGTAAACTATTTATATGTTACAACTACGCAGCCGGATACGGTGATCGGAATTATGTTTAATGAATTGGATCGCCTCAAAGAAAATTTAATTACTGCAAAAGAATTGAAAGAGCTGCAAATGATGAATCTCACCAGATATTATATGGATGGTGAAACAACAGGAGCCCAACAGAGTATCCTGGCAAACTATGAACTGACAGGGCCGGGTTTTGAAAATGCTGCGAATTTTATGGAAAATATAAAGGCTGTAACTGTGGATGATATCCAGCGGGTTTCCAGAACATACATGGATAATTACCAGTTTACCTATCTTGGAGATCCAAGCCAGGTTAATGATGAAGTTTTTCTATCTTACGGCTGGCCTGACGGTGAGCCTGAGAACGCAGAAAAATAAGGAGAACGGAGGGGTGTGAAAGGCAGCCGGATAATGGCCTTGAAATCAGCTTAAGAAAATTAAATTTTCAATCACTAAAAAATATTTAACTATTTTATCCCCAGCCACAAGTCAAAATATTTCTTTTGAGTTTCTGTCGGCTCCGGATCTATTCTAAAGCGGTTGGTCACTTCCCCTTTTTTATATTCAACTTTAACGGGTAAAATAATGTCCTCACCTTGACGTTTCACAGGAAAATCAACCATTGTTCCTTCTGGAATGTAATCACCATTTTTATCATAAAATAATTTCCAATAAAGTTTTGAATCCACGTAATCGCCTTTTTGGAATCCTACCCAATCTTTTTTCTTTTTCACTTTTTTAATTTTGTAAGGACCACCCAAACCAAATTTATTTCTTTTCACGCCGTTATCTCTTATATAATGTTTGGGATATTCTGTTTCTGCTTTTAATTCAAAGGTTAATCCTACAGTTTTAAACGTTTCCACATAGGGTAATTCTTCCCTGCCGTCTATATATTTATCGAAAAATATTTTCAAGTCCGGATGAACCAGATCCACAAATTCATCAATAAAAGTATCCTCGTCAAAGGATTTATCTTTGCCGTACCTTTGGGAAAGTTCCGTAATTACATCGATTAAAGTTTTTTCACCTTTGGTTAAGCGGATAATTTCGATATCCAGCAGCATGCCCATTACAGCTCCACGCTGGTAAACCTGGATAAATTGCCTTTTATGTTTACCCTTTAAAGCATTTTTGCTCATTTCAGTAAAGGACATTTTTTCATTGGGGAATTTTTCACCTCTGCGGATTTTATTGCGCATATTTCGGAATAAGAATTCCTGAGGAGTAATAATTCCACCCTGCACCAGAATCAGATGGGCAAAATATTCTGTTAAACCCTCGTACAACCAGAGATGCTGAGACATTTTTGGCCGGGCATAATCGAAATCTCCTACATGCTGGCTGTGAAGAGTTAGAGGTGTAATTATATGCATAAATTCATGCAGGCCTGCTTCCGTAGTTACTTTGAATATGTCATCAGTATATTTTTCATTGAGGTCAATCATATAAAAGAAACTGGAAGTATTATGCTCTAAAGCGCCGGCCATGGGAAGGCCGTTTTTTAATAAATTTCCGATAAATCTTATGCCTTGAAATCTTTTTGCTTCAATTATTTTTGCCAGGTCTGATCTATCGGGGAAATAGAATATAAATGTATAATTGTCTACCGGTAGAGATCCTAAATATTCGCCCACTGCTTCCATTGCCGGACCGAAATGTTCATAAAGTCTCTCTGCATATTTTTCTTCACCGTTTTCCCTGGCAACACCAATTAATACTCTGGCATTTTTTACGTTGAACCCAAACGTATCGGGCTCAGAAAACATAACTGGGCTATCCACTAATTCATGATAGTCCCGGGCTGTATATATTACATGACCTGCATCAACTATTTCTTGATCAAGTACTGTTATACCATAAAGGTCTTCCGGTTTATTAATCTTTAATTTTACCGGGTTAAGTTCTTCATTTTCAAAATAGCCGAAAACACCGCCGGCATTAATAACAAAATTCCGGCCGGCATCTATATTGGTCCCGGCCATGGGATAAACCTTATCCCGCTTCCATTTTGCATCCCAGGTATCATTGACCCAGTAAGTAATTTTATCAATATTGACCGCGTTGGAGATAATAAAGGTGTTTTTCCCGTTTTTCTTAACACTTAATTTTTTACCCTGATGATCAAAAGCGGAAAAATTTTTGATGTATTTTCCATAATCGGCCTTTTTATATGTACCGGGAATAATTTTGGGAAACTGGTAAATCAGCCTGTTGGCTGAAAAATCTTTACAATTAAAAATCACCTGAAAGCGATCATTAACGATGGAAGTAAGATCAATTTCATAATCATATATTTTACCAGATTCTCCAAAAGCAGGATTTATCAGAATTAAAAAACTGAATAAAACTAATTTTCTAGATTTGATTTTAAAGAAATTAATTTTCATTTTTTTCTCAATTAATATTTTGGGGAATGCAGTGGAAGAATGTCTTGCCAAAATTAGACATTAATTAATCCATTAGGTTGTCAATTTAGTTTTAAAAAACTGCCCGGGTATACTAAATATGTTTTTTCTACCCTGAATTATTCAGGCTAAATTCTAAAAGCATGTGCGGGCGAAAAACATTAACCAGGGATATGTTGTCCATCATTGAAGAGCTGGCAGTGGAAGAATGGGAAGACCCGGATAATTATTTCCCCAGCTATAATATAACTCCTACCCAAAGTACTCCCGTATTATTTTTCAGCTCTAAACGATCAGTAAAATCCATGCGCTGGGGACTTATTCCCAGCTGGGCCAAAGATACATCCATTGGGGCCAAACTGATTAACGCCCGTTCCGAAACTATTCTTGAAAAACCCAGCTTTAAAAATTTGGTGCCCCGACAGCGCTGCATAATTATAGCTGACGGTTATTATGAATGGAAAAAAAGCAGCAGTAAGACCCGGCCTTTTTATATCCGTCATCAAGAAAATAAACTATTACCTATGGCCGGATTGTGGGACACCTGGAAAAATCCGCAGGGGGAATACGTATCCACTTATACTGTTATTACCACCAGTCCTGCCGAAAATATAAGCCATATACATAACCGCATGCCTGTTATTCTCGAGGACCGGGATATCAGCCTGTGGATAAAGACTAAGGATTCTTCCCTGCAGCAGGCATTGGGACTATTAAAGCCCCTGGAAGGACAATTAAAAAGTTTTGAAGTCTCGAATTTCGTGAATTCCCCACGCCATAATTCAGCCCAATGCATTAACCCTTTAGAGGCGGGATTAAATCTGGGATTATTTTAATTATTTATCCTTTCCTAATTTGAATAAATTGCTTGCAGTTATTTAACATTATTGCCAATTTCTACGCGTTCAAGTGTTCAACCTCGGAACTATATAGTGACCAAGCAATATTTTACAACTATCTGTAATTAAGGAACTGGTGTGTTCCCTCTAAAGAATTATTGGTTTCACTACCATAATCAAATAATCCAAATCATAAACCAAGGAGTAAAACATGAATAGAGCTTTAAGAGTGCTCACTTTGTTTCTCTTACCACTTTACGTTTTTGCCCAGCATACTGTCTCGGGTACTGTTACTGATGCATCCACAGGGGATGCCCTGGCAGGTGCCAACGTTGTGGTAGAAGGAACCAACATGGGGGCCGCCGCCAACACAGACGGCGTCTTTACAATTTCCAACGTTCCTGCCGGAACGTATTCAATTGCCGCTTCTGTCATCGGTTATGCAGATTTAAGCAAATCTGTAGATGTATCTGGAGACGTAACGGTGAACTTCGTCCTGGAAACTTCTGCTTTGGAGCTTACTGCCTTAGAAGTATTGGCTTCCCGGGCCACAAGAAATACACCGGTAGCATATTCAAATGTATCCAAACAGGATTTAGAATTCCGGTTGGGATCGCAGGATATTCCCATGATCCTTAATATGACCCCCAGTGTTTATGCAACCGCACAGGGCGGAGGCGCTGGCGATGCGCGTGTGAATATTCGCGGATTTAATCAGCGGAATGTTGCCGTAATGATCAACGGTGTACCTGTAAACGACATGGAAAACGGCTGGGTCTACTGGTCTAACTGGGATGGTGTGGCCGATGCCACCTCATCAATCCAGATGCAGCGCGGTCTTTCTGCCGTAAATCTGGCTACCCCTTCCATAGGCGGAACCATGAATATTATTACGGACCCAACAGCGTTAAAACGCGGCGGAAAAGCTAAACAGGAATTTGGATCTGCCGGATTCCTGAAAACTACCGTGAATTATAATTCAGGTCTGATTGGTGATAAAATGGCTTTTAGCGGTACTATCGTAAGAAAAACAGGCGACGGTATCATCGATAAAGCCTGGACAGATTCCTGGGCTTATTATTTTGGCGCCAGTTATTCTTTGAATGCTGAAAACCGCTTGGAATTCTACGCTTTAGGCGCACCGCAGCGGCATGGACAAATGCGATATAAACAAAATATTGGAGCATTTGATGCAGATTTTGCCAAAAGTCTTGACGATTATGATGAAGCTGCTTTAGAAACTTTTACTGAAGCTTCAACTGATCGTTATGATGGCGGGGATGATGCTGAAGCCGGCCGGTTTTATAATGAAAATTGGAACTATGTAGACAGCGGCTACAAAGGTAAACAATATTTCTACATGTATGGTGCAAAAACAGTTAGCCGTCATGATCCTAATTATCTCAACGAAAGTGAAAATTACTACCATAAACCCCAGGTAAATCTTAACTGGTATTCAACTTTTAATGACCAGATGAGACTTTCATCCACCTTTTATTATTCAGGTGGTTCCGGGGGCGGCACGGGTACTTTCGGCGATATGGTCTGGGACTATAATGGCCCCTCCAGAATTGTTGACTGGGACGCCACGATTGCAGTGAATGAAGGAACGGAAAATCGCAGAGGCATTGCAAAACCTGCCGGCGAATCTGTTGGTTACCTGCGTAATAGTATTAACAGGCAATGGACCTGGGGTGCTATTTCGAAATTAAACTACGATATGAGCGATGATCTGAAATTCCAGTTTGGACTGGATTGGCGTACTGCTGAAATTCTGCATAGACGTGAAGTTAGAGACCTTCTCGGCGGGACCTATGCCGTTAACGGTTCTTATAACAATCGCGAAAC
>JAZFSI010000142.1:0-3361 GCA_036446075.1 Fidelibacterota bacterium | reverse complement strand
AAGTCCTGCGCCGCTACTTTTAAGTTCGGCACTAACTGGTTCAGGCTTTTAACCAGAGTTTGCAACTTGCCCTGTTTTGGCAGGGCATGGCGCAGTAATTGTTCTAACACAGGCCTTTTAGTAGTGGCCATGCTACACTTATTTCCAAATATAAAAATAATGATTTATTCCGCTTCAGCTCTGCTGGTATATATCACCATGAACTTTCAAAGAAACGGCATTTGGGCCTAAGCGCTAAAGTAAATTATTCCTGGATCTCCAATACAAAAGTGGATTCATTCTTCTATTTTTACGCCGGAGGAATATCCGGATTAAAAGGATATACTTATTATAGTCTGGGCGGAACCAGAAAATTTACTGGAGAATTAGATCTGGCCATACCCTTATTAAGGGAAAGACATTTTACTTTAGGCTGGTTTACTCTGCAGAACATTGCCTTGGTATTTATTACACAGGCGGGTGATGCCTGGAATCCGAAATTTAATAATTTCACACTAAAAAAATCAGCCGGTGTTCAAATGCGCTTCCAAGGTTTCTCTTTTTACAATTATCCCACTGCAATTGGAATTGGAATTCATCATGGATTTGATAATTATTCTGATCCTGCCGGTGAATATTTAGGCCGGTTAAAAGAAAAAAACAGAGTTTACTTTACCATGCTTTTCGATTTTTAAAATGGGAATTTTACTGATATTACTGTTTTTACCGTTGTCTGCACAACAGAGCTTAATGCTTGAATATAGATTCTTTAACAATACTTCCCCAAAATATATAACAGAGTTCCAGGCTAATAATCTGCAGGGTCCAAAAATATCGGAGCGGCAGAAAGCCCTGTTATTTTCTGCCATTCTTCCCGGTGCGGGCCAAATTTATAATCAATCTCCCTGGTGGAAGTCAACCATGTTTATTTCCGTGGAAGCTGCGGGTCTGACAGCCTGGAAAAAATGGAATAAATCCGGAGAAGATTTCCGTGTCAAGTATGAAGCATACGCAGATGACCACTGGACGATTGAGAACTGGTATTTTACCAGCAGGAAAATTTTTCCGGAAAACTGGCAGAATTTTTTAATCGGTACACATCATCTAACTTTAAAAATTGGGGGAAACTATTTTAGTTCTGACCAGTTGACTGAATTACTGCAGATTTATTCCTGGTCTGAAATTAAAGTGATCAGGGATAGAGATTTTTATGAAAATATCGGTAAATACGACCAATTTGTGGGAGGCTGGGACGATCCTTATGATTCTCCTTTTGATGCAGACGGCAACTGGTATACAGAAAAAAAGGGAAAATCAGATGAAACAGTTATTCTGACTATTCAAAAGGATAAATATCGAGGGATTAGACATACATCTAATCTTTATAAGTCTCAGGTAAAATATGCCTTAACAGCTTTAATGTTTAATCATTTAATAAGTGGAATGGAAGCTTACTGGGCAGCAAATTCCAAGCGGAGTGAAAAAGGAAAAAAAATGCAGATTGATATTGTCCCGAATTTTTCCAATTCACCAACGTTAAGAGGTGTAAGAATTAACTTCAGGTGGTA
Source organism: Fidelibacterota bacterium (assembly GCA_036446075.1). Classification (GTDB taxonomy): domain Bacteria; phylum Fidelibacterota; class Marinisomatia; order Marinisomatales; family TCS55; genus JAZFSI01. The sequence goes on along the minus strand of JAZFSI010000142.1, from coordinate 1,814 downwards.
AATTCCGGGTTTAATAATTAATAAAAAGTTTAAATAATGCGCCACATACAAATAATATTTTTCCTGCTGTTACTGGGAGCATGTGCCTCCAAAACGGATTTATCTGACATTGACTATGAGAAAATTTTTAAAAAGGGAAAAGTTGCTCTGGATAAAAAGAAATTTCTCAAAGCCCAGGAATTGTTTAATACGGTAATTATAGGAGCCCGTCACACAGAATATGGAGATGATGCCCTTTTTTACCTGGGAGAATCATATTTCCTTAATAAAGAATATATTCTGGCGACAGCTGAATTTGATAAACTTATTCGCCGCATGCAATTCAGTCCATTTGTGGAAACTGCACGCTACAGAATTTGTGAATCATTTCTGGCAGAATCACCAAAATATTATCACGATCAGAGTTATACGGAGAAAGCATTAAACAAATTCCAGGAATTTCTGGATGATTACCCTAATTCCCAAAAAGTGGGCGATATTCAAGTAATTATTGGTACTCTGCGCTATAAACTGGCCCGAAAAGCTTTTGAAACTGGAATTTTATATATAAAACTGCGCGAATTCGAGTCAGCCATTATAGCTTTTACCAATGTTACCGATTCCTATTATGATACGGAATTCTATTTTAAATCTCAGGTTAATATTATTCGTTGTTATTTAGAATTGGGAAGTGTCTCCAAAGCTCGGGAATATTATGAGAGTTCCATAAATGGAATTGATTCTGAAGGCTGGATAGATACTATCGAATTATGGCTGTCCGAGGGCAAATATAGCGCCGTAAAAGGCCTGCGATGAAAATTTGTCTATTCGGGGGTACTTTTGATCCCCCTCATATAGGACATCTTCTGGTTGCTCAGACCATTTTTGAAGCTGAGAAATTTGATAAAATAATTTTTATTCCGGCCAATATTCCTCCTCATAAAGTTGAGAAGGAGATTACTTCCGTTGAGTTACGTTTGGAAATGCTCAACATTGCTCTTAAGGATAATCCGCATTTCGAAATATCTGATGTTGAAATCAGGAGGGGGGGAGTATCTTTTTCTTTGGATACAATCAAGGCTCTTAAACTGAAATATAAATTAACTGCGGGTGATATCTATTATTTGATGGGCAGTGATACTCTTAAAAAATTTCATACCTGGCATGAGCCTGAGAAAATATTAGACGAATGTCAGGTCATTGTAGCAATTCGTCCCGGATTCAGACCCAGTGATATTCAGCGCTGGATTTTGAGTAAAATTCAATTTGCCAATATTCCACGCATAGAAATATCATCATCCAATGTCCGTTTAAGATGGCTGGCAGGGAAAACAATCCGTTATATGGTTACGCAGCCGGTGTGGATGTTTATTAATAAACGTGATTTATATTAATTTATGATTCTTAGTATTTTTTATTTAACTGCAGGCACAGCCATGCTCTATTTTGGTGCTGAATGGCTGGTTAAAAGCGGCTCTAATCTGGCTTCCAGAGCTGGAATTCCAAAATTGGTTATCGGTTTAACTCTGATTGCTTTTGGAACATCTCTACCGGAATTAATAGTTAGCATTGTGGCGGTTTTAGAAGGATCTTCGTCGATTGCAATCGGCAATGTTGTGGGCTCAAATATTGCTAATGTGGGCTTGGTACTGGGGGTAAGTTCATTAATTTTTCCCATCTCTATTTATTTTGAAGATTTAAAATTAGATTTCTATTTATATCTTGGAGTATGTGCCCTGTTTATACTTTTTATTTTTGACGGCCGCTTAAGCCGTTTTGAGGGATTTGTACTTTTTCTGTGTATTCTATTTTATTTACAATTATGCCTCAAACAT
>JAZFSI010000141.1:0-12532 GCA_036446075.1 Fidelibacterota bacterium | reverse complement strand
GGTTGATTATCCTGATTTTGATGAAGAACGTCGAATAATCAGGAAATCCGCTAGAACTGCACCTCCTGAAAAATTAAAACCGGTCATTAATGCGGATCAGGTATTGGACGCACAAAAAACAATTGATGACATCTATGTGGATGAAAAAGTAGAAGAATATGTCTTAAATCTGGTTTTTGCAACCCGCGACCCTGCCTTATATCATCTGGATGATTTATCTAATTTGATTGAATTCGGAGCTTCGCCCCGCGCCTCCATAAATTTGATACTGGCCTCCAAGGCGCGGGCTTTCATTGAAGGACGGGGATATATAACACCGGAGGATGTACGCTACATCGGTATGGATGTTTTACGCCATAGAGTAATATTAACCTATGAAGCAGAAGCGGAAGAAATTTACCCGGAAGATATTATTAAACGCTTATTTGAATCTATCGAGATTCCTTGATGAAACTTACTCATTTATTTCGATTAAGTAGGGGCTGCCAAGTGGTTTAATCCCCCGGACCATTCCATGATTCCAAAAGAAATTCTAAAAAAAGTTCGCCGGATTGAAATCAAAACGAAAGGATTGGTTAAGGATCTTTTTGGAGGCCAATATCATTCTGCGTTCAAAGGACAGGGTATGACCTTTTCTGAAGTGAGAGAATATGTGCCCGGAGATGATATTCGCTTGATTGACTGGAATGTTACTGCCCGCTCAAGTCAGCCTTTTGTTAAATTATTCGAAGAGGAGCGTGAATTAACCGTTTTTTTAATGGTGGATGTGAGCAGGTCCGGGCATTTTGGCACAGAAATAAAGTTTAAATCAGAGATAGCGGCGGAAATTGCTGCAGTTCTTGGTTTTTCCGCAATTAATAATCAAGATAAAGTAGGTTTAATATTATTTAGTGATCACGTCGAAAAATTTATAGCGCCAAAGAAAGGCCGTTTACATATTCTCAGGGTAGTTAGAGAAATATTATATCACAAACCGGAAGGAACCGGTACTTCTTTGTCGGATGCGCTTGATTTCCTGATTAAAATTGCTAAAAGGAAGGCAGTCGTTTTTCTAATTTCAGATTTTCTGGATAATAATTTTTGGAAATCTTTGAAGCTGGCCAACAAAAAACATGATTTAATTGGTCTAAGGATAAGTGACCCTGCGGAAGAAAATCCACCGCCTCTCGGTTTGATAAAAGTTCATGACCCTGAGACTGCTGAAACATTCTGGATGGACAATTCATCTCCCGGACTCAGAAATAAACATATCAAATTAATTAAAAAACATTGGACTCAATTTCAAAAAAATTGCGATCGCTTAAAATTTGATTTGATTTCAATCAGGATAGACCGGGACTATATTGATCCTCTAATGACCTATTTTCGCCGCCGCGGAAAACGTTTTTAGGAATATGAAGAATATTTATTTATTTTTTATCTTTTTAACGGCAGGAGGCTGTTTAGAAAAAAACAGCGGGTCGTATTCAATCACCGCGAAATTAGATACATCTTATGCAACCATCGGTGATCTGGTACAGCTTGAGATATCCGTTAAAGGTGATTTGAACAAAATGCTAACATTTCCTGATTGGAGCCTGGAATCACCAATTGAAGTTAGAAGCACGGTAAATAATGAATCCGAGGGTAAAATAATATTTAACCTGGCTTTTTGGGATACGGGAAAAATTACAATTCCCGCTTATGCAGTAGAAATTTTTAACCGGGACAGTTCTTTGGTGACAAGCTTATTGTCCAAACCCCTGGACATCGAAATAATTTCTGTGGTAGACATGGATCCCTCCCTTAAAAATTCGGCGGCAGGGCTTAAGGATGTGAAAGATCCGGTGGTTTTGCCCTGGAGAGGAAACTGGAGATTATTCTTAAATATTTTTCTCCTCATATTTATTCTGACCGCAATTATTATTATTGGATTGATAAAGCATAAAAAAACTCTCTTTAAAGAAATGGAAAAGATTGAGTTTACAGAAAATGCAGACGTCAAAGCCCTAAGACGACTGAATGAATTGAAGAATAATAAATTATTAAATAAAAACGACATTAAATATTTTTATGTTTTACTATCAACAATTTTACGGGAATATGTTGAAAACAGTTTATTCATCAGAACTTTAGAGATGACTACCGGCGAAATACAGGATAATAAAAAATTATTTCCTTATTCAGAAGCAGACTTTAAACAAGTCATTAAAATTTTGACCCAGGCAGATAAGGTTAAATTTGCACGTCAAGTTCCTGATTTATCGTCCTGTTCTAAAGATCTTAATCAGGTTGCGGGGCTTATATCGAGTTTTAGTGCCGTGCCAAGCCTGCATTAGTGCAACCAAGTCTGGTCCTTTTTACTGCTAACTTCGTTAAATAATTTAACCATAGCTTCCGGCTATGATTAAATTATCTGCCTTGTTAACAGACAAAAAATCCGGCGACTTTTCGCACACAGCACATTTGGCACGACACTTGTGCCGCGCCAAGCCTGCATTAGTGCAACCAAGCCTGGTCCTTTTAGTCTTAAAATTTTCGCCTTTGTGAATAAGAACTGGAAAATGATAAATTCACTTCTTATTTTCTTAAAAAAATTATGTCTGAAACAATAATTACCGTTAACGCCAGCGTAGCCAATATTTACAAGGATCCAGATTATGATGCACCAGTTTTAACTCAGGCCCTATTGGGAGAAAACTGCGGATTTATTGAAATGCGGAATAATTGGATTAAAATTTCATTGGAAGACGGCTATGAAGGCTGGATAAATCGCAGTTTTATTGTAGTAAACAGCAAAAAATATCATGGGAATTTAATTTGTGACGATCTTAAAGCCATGGTGTATGCCAATCTGCAATTTACGCTGCCTTTGAGAGAAATAATTTATGGTAATCATATCTATGGTAAAAAAACCGACGATCATTTTATAGTAATTCTTCCTGACGGCACTAAAGGATGGACAAAATGCAATTTTAGAGAAAATCGTCAAAAAGCTTCCCGTGAAAATCTTACGCAAATTGCTCAGAAATTTATTGGTATTCAATATTTATGGGGTGGTAAGTCTGTACAGGGTTTTGATTGTTCCGGATTGGTTCAGACCATTTTCCAGGGTATTGGAATAATACTACCCAGAGATGCAAGTGATCAATCAGCATTTTTTTTTAAATCTAAGATTGGCCCGGAAGAAGTTCAACCGGGAGATTTACATTTTTTTGGAAAAGATAATATTTCCCATGTAGCTATTGCCTCCGGCCGGGAGAAATTCATCCATTCTCAAGGCTGGGTTAAAGAAGAATCTTTTCAGGCTGCCAATCCAATTTATAATGGTAATCTAAAATCGATTTTTTTGCATTCAGTCTCAATATCAAAAACCTTAGATTAGAACCCATGATAACAGCCTCAGCAAACGGATCTATTCTAAACAGGGCAGTATTAGTACTAAATACAAATTATGCACCTTTGGATATTTGTAATGCAAAACGAGCCATTTGTTTATATTTTATGGAAAAAGTAGATATACTTGAATCATATCAAGAAATGGTGCATTCTCCTTCTTTGGAACTCACTCTTCCCAGTATCATAAAATTAAAGGGATTTGTAAAATTCAACAGTCTTAATGTAGCCTTGAGTCGAAAAAATATACTTTTAAGGGATAAATATCAATGTCAATATTGTGGAAATAAATTTGGCTCTCTTTCTTTGGATCATGTAATTCCCAAGGAACGGGGAGGCGGTGATAATTGGGATAATCTGGTAACAGCCTGCCAGCCCTGCAATCGAAAAAAGGGTAACCGCACACCGGAAGAGGCCGAAATGAAATTAAACCGGATTCCCAGAAAACCAAACCGGATACATTATTTTCAAAATTTTATCAACGAGGAACAGGGTGCCTGGCGCCCTTATTTATTTTTGGACAACTTTTAATGAATTCAGGGAATCATCAATGAAACGTGTGCTGAGCGGAATCCAGTCTTCGGGGAATCTTCATTTGGGAAATTATTTCGGTATGCTCTCGCGTATGATTAAATACCAGGATGAAAATGATTTATTTACGTTTATAGCAAATTACCATTCCATGACTACCATTCAGGACCGGTCGGAATTGCAAAAGAATACATTGGGCGCGGCCACAGATTTTCTAGCTTTGGGTCTTAATCCGGAAAAATCAACTTTTTGGATACAGAGCGACGTACCGCAGGTAACCGAATTAACATGGTTTTTGGCTAACATTTCCGGGGTGGGATTACTGGAAAGAGCAACTGCCTATAAGGATAAAATATCCAAAGGTCTGACCTCCAACATGGGATTATTTTCTTATCCTCTATTGATGGCGGCAGATATTCTGCTTTTTGGAGGAGAACTTGTTCCGGTTGGCAAAGATCAGAAACAACATTTAGAAATTTCAAGAGATATAGCACTTCGTTTTAATAAAATCTATGGCAATGTTTTTAAAATACCCAGGGCTGACCTGGATATAAATAATCAAATAGTGCGGGGTATAGATGGCCAGAAAATGAGTAAATCCTATGGTAATACAATTCCAATTTTTGCTCCGGAGAAATTAATTAAAAAACAAATTATGTCCATAGTTACAGATTCTACTGCTGTAAATCAGGCCAAGAATATTGATAATCCACTTTATCAATTATACAGTTTATTTTTAAATGAGCAGGAAACTGATTTGTTAAAAGATCGCTTTTTAACACCGGGATTAAGATACGGTGACGTAAAAAAAGAACTGTATGAAAAAGTAATGGAACATTTTAGACCCTTCCGTCAAAAACGGCAGTACCTGGAGAAGAATCAGGATTATATTTTTCAAGTCTTAAAAAACGGCGCCGATAAGGCCCGTTTAATCGGCCGTGAATATTTGGCAAAGGCTAGGGCTGCAGCCGGATTAAATTATTGGGAATAAATTGTATAAAGTTAATTTAGAACAATTTCAGGGCCCTCTTGACTTATTATTGTATTTTATTCGGCAGGATGAGATCGATATTTATGATATACCAATCACCAAAATAACTGCTAAATATTTGCAGACCATGAAAGATATGGAAAGTTTGAATATTTCCCTGGCCGGCGAATTTATTCTTATGGCGGCGACCCTGATGGGAATAAAATCACGAATGCTGCTGCCGAATAAAGAAATTAATGATGAGGGCGAAATAATTGATCCACGGTCGGAACTTGTTCTGCGCCTCCTGGAATACCAGCGCTTTCAGGAAGCAGCCGATAGTTTAAACGGCCTGGCCCGAGAACAATCTTATTACCATCCCAGAACCATCAGTACGGATGCTAAAATGGATGGAGATTATCCCAATCTTTATTTTAAAAAAATAAGTTTGTACGATTTGTCAACTTTATTCAAAAATGCCATGGATCGCAGACCTGTTATTACAACCTACGAATTGGAGGCAGAACAGGTAAGTTTAGACGAAAGTAAAATATTGATTTTCAAATCTTTTGATGGAGAAGGTAATTTATCATTTTCCAGTCTGTTGAAAAAATGCAGAAATAAATTGGAAATTATAATAACCTTTTTGGCCGTATTAGAGTTGATTCGACTAAATGAAATTCGTATTTACCAACGATCTCTTTTTTCCGATTTGGGAATTCACAGGTTAGACAAAAATTAAATCATGCAGAAATCTGAATTTGAACTTATTGTAGAAGCGCTCTTATTTGCATCTCCGGAACCATTGACGGAACAGGGGATTAGGCTAATTTTAGACGAGAATACATTTCAATTAAAAGAGGTCATTGAATCGCTCAATGAAAAATACGCCGAAAACGAAAATGCTTTTCATATTCAATCTATTGGAAAAGGGTACCAGCTGCGGAGCAGAAAGGAATATGATGTGTGGATCCGGCGCCTGTTGCGAAAAAACAGTAATTTACGCTTATCTCAGGCAGCATTGGAAACTTTAGCGATTGTAGCTTATAAACAACCGCTCAGCAGGTACAATATAGAAGCTATTCGTGGAGTAGACTGCAGCGGTGTGCTGAAGACGCTGCTGTCAAAGAATCTGGTCAAAATAAAGGGGCGCGAATCAGGTGTGGGCCGACCTTTGAATTATGCTACCACAACTGATTTTCTACAAGGTTTTGGATTGAATAAAATTTCTGATTTGCCAAAATTAAGGGAAATTAAGGATTTAACTGAGAATCAAACATTGACGAGTCAAATAGATGCGTTTAAATAAGTTTCTGGCTCAATCAGGGGTCAGCTCCAGGCGGGAAGCAGATAAATTAATAAAAAACGCCATGGTGACAGTAAACGGCATAGTATTGGACAACCCCGCCTATCAGGTTGATGAACAGGATGAAGTCATATTTAACAATCAAAAACTAAGACCGGCGGCAGAATCGGTAGTTATCAAATTCAATAAGCCGGCAAATGTTATCACTACAGCCAGAGACCCTCAAAATCGCCCCACAGTTTTTAACTATATTAAACATGATAGAAGGTTATTTCCAGTCGGCAGACTGGATCGAGATTCTACCGGATTATTATTAATGACTAATGACGGGGAATTGGCCAATTTTCTTATGCATCCAAAACACCGCATTCCGCGTATTTATTTAGTCAGCATTGATAAACCTTTTCAGCGCTGGGAAATAAAACGTCTGAATAAAGGGGTTTATTTGGGTCGAAACGAAAAAGGCCGGGCGGAAGTAATTGAGCAAGTTACTGTTAAAAAACGCACATTGGTTAAACTTAGGCTGCGTCAAGGTAAAAAACATGAAGTCCGGCGTTTGATGATGCGCTTAAAAAGAAAACTATTCTCTCTGCAGAGAGTAGAATTCGGGCCGATTCAGCTTGGTGATTTACCAGTGGGAAAATGGGTAAAACTGTCTGCATCGGAATTAAAAGATCTGGCCAAAATAAAAAGGTAAAAAATTCTCTAAATTTTTCTGTGATGAGAATAATCAAAGATTTTTCCGTGAAGGGTGCCGCATAAGAATTTTTTAAACAAAATCAATCCAGCAATCTTTAATCTTTTCCTCTGAATTCTGATTTCTGATTTCTTTTTCCCCGCTCGTAACACGTAACTTGTCACTTCTATGAAAATCCCTGATTTTTTCCTTCCCTCTGACTTCTTTTCCCTTTTCGTAACTTTTCCTTATGATTTCTTTTTTGGTAATCATAAATCTAAGAGTTAAATTTCCCGGCTTCTTATGAGTGGAAAATTATGATTATAGCAATTGACGGACCGGCAGCATCGGGTAAAAGTACTACCGCTAAATTGGTAGCCGAAAGATTAGGATTCACCTATCTGGATACGGGAGCTATGTATCGGGCAGTAACCTTAGGTTTGACTCGTGCGAACCAGGAACTGGATGATCAGGAAAGTTTGAAGAAAACTCTGGACGATTTGAATCTTGAATTGAAAATTAAAGCCGGAGAATTAAAAATCAATCTTAACGGTGAAGATGTTACAGAATTAATCAGAACATCATCCATAACTGAAAAAGTGAGTTCTGTCAGTGCTGTTCCCCTGGTAAGAAAAGCACTTGTTCCTATCCAGCGAAAATTGGCCTCCAAGGCCGATTACGTCGTGGAGGGCAGAGATATTGGAACAGTAGTTTTTCCTGATGCCGCTTTAAAATTCTTCATATTTGCGGATTATGAAACTCGGGCTGCACGACGCCGGAAAGATCTGAAAGAAATAGGGGAAAACAAAAAATTAGTAGAAATAATTGAAGATTTGAAAGAGAGAGATAAGAAAGATTCCTCAAGAGATCATTCTCCGCTTAAAAAAGCCCAGGATGCCATGGAAGTAAACACTACCAGCTTAACAATCGAAGAACAGGTTGAACTAATTGTTAAGGAAGTAAATAAATCAATAAATAAACAAGGAAAACCGGAAAAAATGGAATTAACTAAACAACCAGAACCTGTCGTTGAACAGACTCCTGTAGAAATATCTGCAGCAGCCAGTGCCGACGCTCTTAAAGAAGAGGCACCAGCGATTTCTACAACAGAGGAAACTACCGATACAGTAGTTGAAGAATTAAATTACCTTGACCCTCAAATTTTTGGGGACGTGCGCCGGGTATCACCCGATGAATTGGATGATTTTGAAGAAAAAAGCGAAATATCAGAAGAAGAAAAAGAGAAATATATTTCAACTTTTTCAGATATTCATCAGCATACTATTATTACGGGACGTGTAATCGGATTGAACGAAAAAGAAATTCTGATAGATATCGGTTTTAAATCCGAAGGTGTTATTAACCGGGATGAATTTGAAGCAGATAAACTGCCTGCCATCGGTGATAAATTGGATATTTATCTGGAGTACATCGAAGATGAGAGCGGCCGGACGGTATTATCCAAAGAGAAAGCCGATTTTTTGCGCCGCTGGCAGGATCTTAAAGAAGTATTTGAAAATGAAACAACCATAACCGGCAGAATAATCAGAAGGATAAAAGGCGGAATGATTGTTGAGCTGGGCGTTGTCCAGGCCTTCCTGCCGGGTTCACAAATTGATGTGAGACCCATTAAGGATTTTGACCAGTTTATTGATCAGGATATGGAATTACGAATTGTGAAATTTAACGAATTTCGAAAAAATATTGTCGTTTCCCACAAAGCGATCCTGATGGAGAGTCTCGAGGAACAGCGGGAAAGTCTGTTCAACAATCTTGAAGTTGGTAAAATCGTTGAAGGAACTGTAAAAAATATCACGGATTTTGGTGTTTTCATTGATCTGGGAGGTGTTGATGGTCTTTTACACATCACGGATCTTTCCTGGGGACGCGTCAACCATCCTTCCGAAGTCGTGAGTCTGGATGATACACTCATGGTTAAAATTATTGATTTTGATCAGGATAAAAAGCGAATTTCCCTGGGATTGAAACAGCTGACCCCACATCCCTGGGATGAAGTCAACACTAAATATCCGGAAGGTACTCAAATTAAGGGACGGGTTGTCAGCCTTACCAACTATGGAGCATTTGTTGAACTTGAGCCGGGAGTAGAAGGTTTAATCCATATTTCAGAAATGTCCTGGACACGCCACGTTAAAAATCCATCGGAAATATATACCATGGGTGAAGAAGTTGAGGCAGTAGTACTTTCAGTTAATTCTGAAGAAAGAAAAATCAGTCTCGGCGCAAAACAGCTTCTAGCAGATCCATGGGATGAAATTGAAGAAAAATATACAGTAGGATCAACCGTAAAAGGTAAAGTGATTAACCTTACCCAATTTGGCGCCTTTGTTGAAATAGAAGAAGGGATTGACGGCTTAATCCACGTTTCAGACTTGTCCTGGACAAAGATTGTACGCCATCCCCGGGAAGTAATAGAAAAAGGAGCTGAAGTAGAAGTCCGGATATTAGATGTTTCCAGGGAGAGCCGCAGAATTGCATTAGGGTTAAAACAGGAAAAGGATGATCCCTGGCCGGCCATAATAAGTCATTTTGAGACCGGTTCGGAGGTTGAAGGTGAAATAATCCGGGTTTTGGATAAAGGTGTAATTATTCAATTAGAAATGGATGTGGAAGGTATTGTACCTTTCGGAAAACAGGCCAAGCGTTTACGCAAGGCCATGTCTGCAAAACTTAAACCCGGCGAAAAGATCAAAGGCGTCGTGATGGAAGTAAAAATGGATGAGAAAAAAGTGATTCTTTATTCTGAAGAATTCAGCGGTTCCGGACCAGGCGCTAAAGACGATGTGCAGGAATATTTAAAAAATCAAAATGCCCCTGCGGCGGAAAAGATTGAAATTCCCTCGGAATCTTAAGTAAAATATCGTCTATCTGTTGCGGCGGCCGGTAAAAAAAGTGCTCCAGCTTTTTAATGGGGATAGGAAAGGTTATTAACAAGGGTAAACTGAAAAAATTCTTATTTATTGAATCACTTGGGATGCGGATTGGATCAATCGGGCTCGCAATTCTATTGTGGTTTTTTGTAATCAGCGAAAATACTTATAGCCTGGTTATGAATATGCCCATTGAAGTTAGGAATTTGCCTGCTCAAAGGGCTCTGAAGGAAGAAGTACCGGAAGCTGCACAAGTGCGCCTGAAAGGCACCGGCCGAGCCTTGTTTAAGGCATTTCTACTAAAAAATTTCATTCCTGATTTCAAACTTGTTTTGGATTTGGAAAGAATATCTCAAGAATACGACTTTAATCTGAATGAATATTTCGAGCGTTATGCTCAAAAAGTTGTCATTCCCTCGTCTTTTGAAGTCGAATATGTGGAAATAATTTATCCTCATTCCGTGCACATAAGCATGGATGTTTATCAGGAAAAGATTGTGCCCGTTTATGCCGATTTAATCATTCAGCCGGCTCCCGGTTATACCCTGGTTGGCGACCCGGTAATAACTCCTCTTTCTGTTAAAATAGCCGGGTCGAAAGAGATAGTGGAAAAAGTAAGGTTAGCATCAACAGTGCAGGATACTGTTTTGAATGCTGATTTACCGATTAATATTAATCTGGCTTTAAAGAAAGCAAAAGGTCAATTGGTTGAATATACTCCGTTGTTTGTTTCGTTTAAATTGAGCGTTCAGCCCATTAGCGAAAGAATTGTGAGTGAAATTCCGGTACTTATATTAAATGAACGCTCAGATTTACAGGCCTTTGTCAGCCCTCAAACCATTTCATTAACAGTCGTCGGCGGAGTTGACTTTATTGCAGAACTTCAACCTCAAAATATAATTGTTTCGGTGGATTTTAATAATTGGAACCCACGGCAGCAATTTTATGAACTGTCAGTTGATGTCCCGCCGGATGTATTGGAATGGATGGATCTTTCGCCCAAAAATATTGAGCTGGTAGTAACCAAGAGGGTCCGTTGATTGTTCTGGGCATTGAAACTTCCTGCGATGATACAGCGGCTGCGGTGTGCAATAACGGGAAAATTCTTTCAAATTATATTAATATGCAGGAGATACATGGTCAATTTGGAGGTGTGGTACCTGAACTTGCTGCCCGGGAACACGAACGCCAATTAAATTTTATTGTTAATGAATCAATAAAAAGAGCTGGTTTAAAGGTCCCTCAAATTCAGGGCATAGCTGTAACCAGGGGCCCCGGCCTGGCCGGTACTCTTTTAACCGGAGTTTCCTTTGCCAAGGGACTTTCTAAGGGTTTAAACTGTCCCTTGATTGCAGTCAATCATCTGGAAGCTCACATATTTGCTAATTTTCTGGCTGATTCATCTTTAAAATTCCCCTTTATTTGTCTCCTGGTTTCAGGAGGTCATACTCAACTATGGCAGGTTGAATCTTTTGGAACTTATGTCCTGCTGGGAGAAAGTCGTGACGATGCTGCCGGAGAGGCCTTTGATAAGGGTGCCAGAATCCTGGGATTGGGCTATCCGGGCGGACCTGAAATAGAAGCTTTAGCTGAGGCAGGAAAAACGCATGCAGTTAATTTCCCCAGGGCTTTGCAGAAAAATGATAATCTGGAATTCAGTTTCAGCGGTTTAAAAACTTCCTTACTTTATTTTATGGATGATTTTAAAGAATCGAAAAGATTAACACTTGCAGACGTGGCTGCCAGTTATCAACAGGCAATCCTTGATATTTTAATTTATAAATTAAACCAGGCTGTAAAAAAAAGCGGAACAAATACCTGTGTTGTGGCCGGGGGAGTGGCCGCAAACAGCAGGCTGCGGAATTTGATCAAGGAAAAAATGCCCTCTGTAAATATTATATTTCCAGAATTAAAATTATGTACTGACAATGGGGCAATGATAGCTTTTTTGGGTGAGATTTACCTTAAAAAAGGAATTTCCAGTTCCGCGGATTTTTCCATAGCGCCCAATTTACAATTGGCTTAATTAGTGTCATTCAATTTTTATAATTCTCCGGATCAGTTGTTCTGGCTCGTATCCGCAGTTTCAATTACACTATTAGTGTGGGTTTGGAAAATTTTGAGTAAGGAAAAATGGTATCGGGTTTTGGTTATTTTGCGTTTTTTAACCATAATGATTCTATTATTTCTTTTACTGCAGCCGGTGCTCACCATAAAACATGTGCGCACCAGACAGCTGCCCTGGGCTGTATATTTAGATAATTCCGTCAGTATGCGGTACCACAATAAACCATCCCTGGGGGCAATAAATTCGGGATTGAATGAAATATATGATTTTCTGGATAATGAAAACCAAGCCCATAAAATATTTTTATTTGCTGATACAATCTTAGAAAATCGGGAGCGTTCTTTATTAAATGCCGGTGGTGTTTCAACTGATCTGGGGAAAGTTATCAGTCATTTTTCCGAACGCCAATCTAATTGGGCCGGCGCCCTTTTATTAACCGATGGTCAGTTGACTCAAGGGTCTGATCCTGTTCAAAACAGGCAGAAACTGGAGCGTCCCATTCATATAATAGGCGTAGGCAATGAAACACCCATGGTAGATGCGGCCATAATATCCATTGATGTTCCAACTGTCGTAATTAAAGGCGATATCGTTAACGTTAAAGTAGACGTAAAAACCACAGGGCCCGTAAAAGATCGTCTTAACGTGGCGTTGTATAAACAGGATAGATTACTGGGTTCCCGTTTTATTCGAGCAGAAGGAGGCGGTTCTCAAA
>JAZFSI010000140.1:0-4051 GCA_036446075.1 Fidelibacterota bacterium | reverse complement strand
ATAATTTCAAAACGAAAGCAATTAATAATCATTGATTCCAAATAAACTTTCTGCTGATCGAGGAACGGGTTTCCGTCTGGATAAATTTCTGGCCCATGAAATTTCTGCACTTTCCCGCACTCAAATCCAGGAAATGATTAAAAATGGTCATGTTTTAGTAAACGGCAGTAGAGTAAAATCCAGTTTTATCCTGGAAGGAACAGAATATATCAGCTATACTCTGCCGGAGCCCAAAAGTGTATCTAAGGAACTAATCCCCCAGGATATAACTTTGGATGTTCTTTATGAGGATGAATGCCTGGTAGTTGTTAATAAACAGGCGGGTTTAACCGTTCATCCGGGAACCGGAAAACCGGATGGTACCCTTGTAAATGGATTGATCTATCATTTCCAATCATTATCAAATCTTAATGGAGCTCTCAGGCCTGGCATAGTTCACAGGCTGGATGAAGATACTACAGGTGTGATTCTAATTGCCAAATCCAACACAGCACACCGTAAATTATCGGCCCAGTTTGAGCAGAGAAAAGTACAAAAATTATACGCCGGAATTACCTGGGGAAGATGGGAAATTCCAGAAGGAATAATTAATGATCCAATTGGGCGCAGCCAAAACGATCCCCGCCTTTTCACTTTATCTCAAAAAGGTAAAACTGCCTGCACAAAATATAAAATAATCCATCAGAATAAATATTTAAGCCATTTGGAATTTTCGCCAAAAACCGGGCGTACTCATCAAATTCGTGTACATTGTACCAGCCGGGGACATCCTATCTTTGCCGATAAAAAGTATTCAGGCGGTTATTCCCGCACTAAAGGATTCCTGCCGGAAATAAGTAAAATGCTGCATGATCTTCTAAAAAATTTTAAAGGTCACGCCCTGCATGCCAGTGAGCTGACATTTAGACACCCCGAAACAGATAAGTTATTCTGCATTAAAGCGCCTTTACCGGATTATTTTAATAATCTAAGTCTGTTGATGAGGGATAAATTTGAGTAAAAGCGAACAAAGTCTGACACAATTTCTTGATTATCTTAAAAAGGAACGATTTTATTCAAAACATACCATTAAGGCTTATAAAAAAGATCTGGAAGACTTTTTAAATTTTCTGGTTGAATATTTTGGCCGCAGTTTAACTGATTTTAATGAAATAAACAGGGAATCCATTCGTTTTTATCTGGGAAATGAATATGATAAACGAATACTTAAAGGGCGTTCTTCAGTACCCTATTCCAGCAGAACTATAGCCCGGAAATTGGCTTCGGTAAAATCATTTTTGAAATATTTAGTGCGGGTTGAATTGATGAAAAATAATCCTGCTTTGCTCCTGAAAACTCCCAAAATAAAGAAACTTCTGCCTAATTTTATTGATCAAAAATTAATTGATAAACTGATGAACCTGCCCTCTGCTGAAACACCGCTCGGACTTAGAGACAGGGCCATATTGGAATTATTCTATAGTACGGGTATGCGCCTAAGTGAGCTGGTTGGCTTAAATGTAAATGATTTGGATCCTGACAAACAACTTGTTCTGGTTTTTGGCAAGGGAGGAAAAGATAGGTTGATTCCATTTGGAAAACATGCGAAATTAGCAATAGTGGAATACCTTAAAAGTCGCAATATATCATTTAATACGGATTGGGGGAAAAATCCTTTGTTTATCAGTAACCGCCAAAATAGAATCTCCATCAGCACCGTACAGCGGCGGATAAGAGGGTATATTGGACAAGTAAGCCATAGCCAGCGGCTGGGACCTCATATTCTTAGACATTCTTTTGCCACCCACCTTCTGGACAAGGGAGCAGATATCAGGTCGGTTAAAGATTTATTGGGTCATAGCAGTCTTTCATCCACGCAGGTTTACACACATATTCAATCTGAAAAGTTGAAAAAAATATATAAACAAGCCCATCCCCATGGGTCCAAAATGGAAACAAAATGAGTGAATTCAGCAAAAAACTTGGATTAGACCGCATCGGTTTAACAAATGTGAATAATATTCTCCGTAACCTGCCGGTTGAAAAACTGGTTGAAGATACGCTTTTAAATAAGGAAGGCGTAATCGGAATGAACGGTGCAGTTATGGTTGATACAGGGCGTTACACTGGACGATCTCCCATGGATAAATATTTTGTTGATGAAGATTCTTCCCGTGATAATTTATGGTGGGGCCCTGTAAATGTTAAAGTTGATGAATCTATATTTGATAAACTTTATGAGCGGGTTTTAGACTATTATAATCATAGTCCAGACTCCAAAACTTACGTTTTTGATGGTTTTGCCGGCGCTGACCCCCTCTATCGCTTAAAAGTAAGGATGATCTCCAAAAAGGCCTGGCAGGCACATTTTGTGCACAATATGTTCATTAATAATGCCTTGGAGGAACCGGATCAGAATGAATTTAACCCGGATTTTACAATTATTAATGCTTCTGACGTTCACAATCAAGATTTTGAAAAGTATGGAATGAATTCCAGTACTTTTATTATTTTTCATTTGAAAAAGAAATTGGCCATTATCGGAGGAACAGAATACGGCGGTGAAATGAAAAAAGGCATTTTTTCAGTTTTAAATTATATTTTACCTCTAAAAGGGGTGCTGGCGATGCATTGTTCGGCAAATGTAAATAAGCAGGGGAAAAATCCTGCTATATTTTTTGGCTTAAGCGGTACTGGAAAAACAACATTATCAACTGATCCGGAAAGGCCCTTAATTGGTGATGACGAACATGGCTGGTCGGATCATGGAATTTTTAACTTTGAGGGAGGGTGTTACGCCAAGGTCATAAGTTTAAACCCAGAACATGAACCGGGAATTTTTAATGCAATTCGGTTTGGAGCTCTTTTGGAAAATGTAGTTTATGATCCGCAGTATAGGACGG
The DNA here is from genome assembly GCA_036446075.1 of Fidelibacterota bacterium. GTDB lineage: Bacteria > Fidelibacterota > Marinisomatia > Marinisomatales > TCS55 > JAZFSI01. The sequence continues at coordinate 1,169 of JAZFSI010000140.1, read as the reverse complement.
TTGCTTTTGAAGACAGTTCTAAGACAGAAAATACGCGTGTATCATATCCTCTGGAATATATTGAAAATTCTCTGGCGGCAGCAGGGAAACCGGCTTTGGCCTCCCATCCGAAAACAATTATTTTTCTGACTTGTGATGCTTACGGAATATTGCCGCCTGTATCAAAATTAACACCTGAACAAGCCATGTATCATTTCATCAGCGGTTACACGGCCAAGGTGGCGGGTACCGAACGAGGAATTACTGAACCGACGGCTACTTTTTCGCCCTGTTTTGGAGGTCCGTTTTTAACGCTTCATCCTTTAAAATACGCTGAACTTTTACAAAAGAAAATGAAGGCAAAAGCCGTACCTGCTTACCTGGTAAATACGGGTTGGGTCGGAGCCAGCGCCAGCTCCGGGGCAAAAAGAATATCCTTACCTAAAACCCGGGAAATAATTGATGCCATTCTGGACGGCAGTATTGAGTCCAGTAATTTTGTACTGGATCCTTATTTTGGGACGGAAGTTCCCACAACATTAGGGAAAATTGAATCGAAACTGTTAATACCCGCCCGAGCCTGGAAAAATTCCAAAGAGTATCACCGTACAGCAGAAGAACTGGTAAAAAAATTCAAAAAGAATTTCCGCCAATATGCTGAAAACTCCTCCCTGGAAAGCGCCGGACCCCAACTTCGACCAGCCAAAGAAAGGTAATTTAATGAAAATTGAAGTTACTACTCGTCATTTTAGCGCACAAAAAGACATTCGTGACTATGCCGAAAGCGGCTTAAATACATTCATAAAACATTCGGATCGTATTACTATTTCACGAATGATTATTTCAAAAGAAAATAATGGTTTTACTACAGAAATAAATCTTTCCTTACATAAACATTTATTAAATGTGAAGGATACTTCTCAAAATGTTACAAAATCCATTGATGGAGCTGTAAAAAAAATGGTTTCCAGAATAAACAAAATTACTGATAAATGGAAGAATCACTATTAGCAGTATTTGGAATGTACGGAGTCTGGGAAAAGGATCAGGCTGCTGTCCGCATGGATTTGACTCTAAAGTAGCCCTGTAAAATATCAATGTTCGAATAATTTTGTCCCAGGCCTTTTTATAATGGTAAAAATATAGTGCAGGTTATTCTTCCCGTAGCCGGGTATGGAAAGCGTTTAAAA
>JAZFSI010000139.1:0-3248 GCA_036446075.1 Fidelibacterota bacterium | reverse complement strand
AATTGGGAGATCATGCCCATAGCTCTCGAAATACTAAACAGAACAGTATAATAATTGGTTTCGGTCATTCCATAATGGTATAGCAAAGATCCGGAAGCTGCATCTACGTTAGGCCAGGGGTTCTTTGCTTTACCCTGTTCAGTCAATACATCGGGAACAATTTCGAAGAGATTTTCTACAATTGAAAAAACAGCATCATCCTTAATATGTTTTTTACCAAACTCAATGAAGGCTGTAAATCTTGGATCAGAGCAGCGTAAGACTGCGTGACCATATCCTGGAATTACTCTGCCGCTGTTAAGACGATCCCAGCAGAATTTTTTTAGACTTTCCCGATCAGGGGCGCCCTTAAAATAATCTCGAATTTCCAGCACAAACTGTAAACACTCCTGATTGGCAAGACCGTGCAGCGGACCTGCTAATCCATTTAATCCTGCCGAAACAGCATAATAGGGAGATGATAATGCCGAAGCTACAGTGAGAGCGCTGAAGGCGCTTACGTTGCCGCCTTCGTGATCGCAGTGCAGCATTAGATACAGTCGCATTAATTTTTTGAAATCATCTGCTGAATGATCCGCAAATCCCAGCATATGCACATAATTACCGGCCCAGTCCAAATTTGAGTCCGGTTCAATCCGGGCGCCTTTATTAAAACGCAGCCTGTAAATACCGGCTGCGAGGCCAGGCAGTCTGGATATTAATCTCATTCCATCTTCAAGTATCCAGCGCCAGTATTCTGATTTATTTATACCTTCTTTATATTTTTTTGCGAACTGGCTTTCTGCTTCCATTGCCAAAATACAGGTATTCAGCATAGCCATGGGGTGGCTGTCCGAGGGCATAACTGAAAGAATGTTCCAAACATAGTCGGGAACAGTTTGATGTTCTTTTAATTGACTTTGAAGATCGGTCAATTCCTGTTTATCCGGCATTTCCCCGGTCAGCAGCAGGTAAAACACTTCTTCAGGCAATAAATGAGTTATTTCAAGCAGGGGATACCCGCGTATTATCAAACCCTTTTCGGCTGAAACCGAGGAAGTATCACAAATCAGACCTTTGATCCCGCGCATTCCCCCTATAACTTGTCCTACAGTTACTTCACCAATAGATACCTGCCCTTTTTCCTGGTTCAAGCTGCGGACTTCTTCCTGCCAGGCTGGAATTAAATCATTTAACTTTTTTTCTAATTTATGCATTTTATTTTCCCCTGTTATTTTATTTAATTTAAATATATTTTTAACTATTTGAACATCTTCAACCGGATTCTGCCATCATTTCTGCTCTTTGGCCTGAGCTTCCAGAACTGTTATTGCTGTCATATTAACTATATCTTCCACAGTGCTTGCAGCAAATTGCAAAAGATTAATGGGATTTGAAAAACCCATTAAAATGGGACCGATAGCCGTGGCATCACCGAGTTTTGATAAAAGTTTATAAGCAATGTTTCCCGAAGTTAAATCCGGGAATATGAGCACATTTGCTTCGGTTTGAAGGATTGAAAAGGGATAATGTTTTTTCAACAATTCTGTACTCACAGCCACGTCGCCATGCATCTCACCGTCAACTACAATATCCGGGCGTTTTTCTTTAATAATCCGAACAGCCTCTTTTACTTTGGAAGCCAGGGGATGTTTTACGCTGCCGAAATTACTGAAACTCAGCATGGCAACCTGCGGGTTTAATTTGAATTTACGCGCTTCATCAGCAGTCAGAATTGCAATTTCTGCCAGCATTTCAGCAGTAGGTTCAATATTAACAGTCACGTCTGCCAGTATTTTTATTTTATTCTTAAAAACCATAAGATACATTCCGGCCACGTTTTTTATGCCTGGCTCCAAATCCATAATTTGCAGGGCCGGTCTGATAGAATCTGCGTAATTCTGGGTTATACCTGATAAAATTCCGTCGGCATCTCCCATTTGTACCATCATACTGCCAAAAAAGTTAGTGCGTTTAATATTTACTTTTGCACGGCGGCGGGTGATGCCTTTTCTCTGTCTTTTTTCAAATAATTTTTCAGCATACTTTTTATGATATTTGCTGGTTGACGGATCAATCAGTTCTACTCCTTTTAGATCAGCGTCCAGCCGTTTTGCTTCCTTTCTAATATCGTCCAGATTTCCCAGTAAAATAGGTTTAGCTATTTTCTGCTGAACAATATGCACGCTGGCACGGATAACAACATCACTTTCTCCCTCAGGAAAAACAATACGTTTCGGATCATTTGAAGCTATATTAATAATTTCTCTCATTAATTCCCGGCTTTTGCCTAGGCGAGCTTCAAGTTTATCGCTGTAGAGATCCAGATTAATATTTTTTTGAGCTTCACCTGTTTCCATGGCCGCCTTCGCCACAGCCAGTGCTACAGACGTTAATACTCTATGGTCAAAAGGTTTTGGTATAATATATTCCGGTCCAAATTTCAGGCGGTCCTTTCCGTATAAACTGGAAATAGAATCAGGTACGTCCTGTTTGGCCAAATCCGCTAAAGCCTGGGATGCGGCAATTTTCATTTCAGTATTAATTGTTTTTGCGCTTACGTCCAGAGCTCCTCTGAATATAAACGGGAAACCCAATACATTGTTTACCTGGTTGGGGAAATCTGACCGGCCCGTGGCCACCAGTACGTCTTTTCTGGAAGTAACAGCATCTTCATATTTAATTTCCGGGTCGGGATTTGCAAGGGCAAAAATTATGGGGTATTCAGCCATGGACCGAATCATTTCCTGGGTGAGAATATTGCCAATGGATAAACCCACAAATATATCGGCCCCTTTAAGGGCGTCCTCAAGCGTACGATCTCCGGTTTTGACCATGAATTTTTCTTTGTATTTATTGATACCCCTGGTGCGGCCCTCATAAAGGACTCCCAGACTATCAAGCATACAAATATTCTCTCTTTTTATACCAAAATTCAAATAATGTCCGGCGCAGGAAAACGCCGCGGCCCCCGCACCGCTGATTACAAATTTTACTTTATCTCTTTTTTTGCCGACGATTTCAATCGCATTTATTAATCCGGCTGCAGAAATAATTGCAGTACCATGCTGGTCATCGTGAAATACAGGAATGCTCATTTCAGCTTTTAAACGCTTTTCAATTTCGAAACATTCGGGTGCTTTAATGTCCTCCAGATTAATTCCTCCGAAGGTGGGCTCCAGTAATTTAACAGCTTTGACAAATTCATCTACATTCTGAGTGTCCAACTCCAAATCAAATACGTCGATATCAGAGAATCGTTTAAAAAG
>JAZFSI010000138.1:0-2903 GCA_036446075.1 Fidelibacterota bacterium | reverse complement strand
TAAACGAAGTCAGCGAGTTGAAACAATGATCACCGGTAATATCCTGACTGATTTCGGTTTATTAATTCTATTTTTGCCCCTGGCTGCATTTTTAATCCTGATTTTCGCCGGTAAAAAGCTGCCCAGGGAAGGCGACTGGGTAGCAATTGGCGCTGTGCTGCTTACCCTGGTTCTTTCCTTCGGTCTGCTTTTAAACATGTTTATAAATGCTGACCCCAATTTCAAATACGAAACTTCTTTTCTGTGGATGGATTTAGGTTCCTTTAAAATCGAAATTGGATTTTTAATTGATAATATTACCATCGTTATGCTGTGCGTTGTAGCTCTTATATCAAGCATGACCCATATTTTTTCCATGGAATATTTAAAGGGAGATATTCGCTATTCAAGATATTATGCTTATCTGGGTTTATTTACTTTCAGCATGAATGGTATCGTCCTGGCCAATAATCTTATATCTTTATACATATTCTGGGAATTGGTGGGACTTAGTTCATATTTATTAATTGGCCACTGGTTTGAAAAGGACAGTGCTGCTGATGCCGGCAAAAAAGCATTTTTGACCAACAGGGTAGGTGATATTGGATTTTTTATTGGTATAATGCTGATTTTTACTGCGCTGGGAACCTTTAATTTCAGCGCTGTTTTTGACGGAATAGCGGCCGGAAAATTAGGCGGAACTGTGCTTACTTTCGCAGGTATTGGATTATTTATGGGGGCCGTGGGGAAATCTTCTCAGTTTCCGCTGCATATATGGCTGCCGGATGCCATGGAAGGACCTACACCCGTATCGGCCCTGATGCATGCAGCTACCATGGTAGCTGCGGGAGTTTATCTATGTGTACGACTTTTCCCATTATTTTCTCCTGAAGCATTATTATTTATGGCCTATGTGGGAGGATTTACCGCCCTGTTAACCTCAATCATTGCCATTACCCAGAATGACATCAAAAAAGTTCTGGCCTACTCCACCGTAAGCCAATTAGGATATATGATCATGGCCGTAGGTACCGGCGCTTACCTAGCCGGTTTTTTTCACCTGGTTACACACGCCATGTTCAAAGCTTGTTTATTTTACGGCTCCGGGTCGGTAATCCATGCCATGCACCATAGTCTGCATAAAATAAAGGACCATAAAACCGATCCACAGGATATGAATAATATGGGCGGGTTTAAATCCAAAATGCCCACTACCTACCGGACCATGTTTTTAGCAACTCTGGCTATCTCGGGTGTACCATTCTTTTCCGGGTTTCTATCCAAGGATGCAATTTTAGCCGGTACACTTTCTTTTGCTTTACATAATCCTGCGCACTTTATTTTACCTGTTTTTGGTTTTGGAGCGGCTTTAATCACAGCCTTTTACATGTTTCGCCTTATGTTTAAAACATTTCATGGCAATACCCGCCGGCCCGAAATATTTAAAAATATCCAGGAATCTCCCCTGGCCATGACCATACCCCTGGTAATATTAGCATCCTTGACATTATTCATTTTTTATACTCTGCCTCATTTAAATCCATTTTCAGGTTCTGGCTGGTTTCAGACATTGATAATACCCCTTAATTCGGCACTGCCGGGGTCCCTTAATCCCAGCGCTTTAGAAATCCAGGAAGGATTGCATCACGCACATCTACCGGCCATGATCATCTCTGTTCTGGCGGCCGGAACGGGAATTTTTATCTCCTGGGCCATGTATTATAAAAATAAACTTTCGTCCGATGTCTGGTCTCAGAAAATGGGCCTGCTGTATAAATTATCTTTCAACAAATTTTATTTCGATGAAAATTATGAACGCTTCCTCTATAAACCATTGTTAAAATTATCAGAGAAAATTGCCTTTCTGGATTTAGATCTTTATGATAAATACTTTATTAATGGTTTTGGACGGGCAGCCAGGTGGATATCTGTTTTATCCGGCAGGCTGGATTATGATGGATTGGATCAGAGTCTGGTGGACGGGATAGGACGATCTTTCAGCGCCATGGGAAAACGCCTGCGGCTAGTACAAACCGGTCATTTGCAAAATTATTTACTGTTTGCCCTGGCCGGCATAATTGTAATTCTAATTCTACAGGCAGTCTAAGAACAAGGTTATTTAAGGATTAAGGCATGGAAACACATTTACTCAGTTGGATTATCTGGTTACCAATTATAGGAATGGTAATGGTCACTCTGGTTCCCAGGGGAAAAGATTTGCTGATCAAGCAGATAGCAGCAGCAGCCACAGGAATACAGCTCTTGCTGGCATTATATCTTTGGGCCAATTTCGACGCCTCGAACGGCACGTTTCAATTTATGGAAAGGTCGGAATGGATTCCTTCCTTTAATATTTCCTACATACTTGGAGTCGACGGTCTCAGCCTGCCCATGGTTGTGCTGGCCTCCCTGCTTGGTTTTACAGGTGTATTTGTAAGCTGGAAAATCGACCGTGCCGTTAAAGGATATTTCGCTCTTTTGTTATTATTGATAACCGGGATTACCGGTGTTTTTTTATCTTTGGATTTTTTCTTATTTTATGTTTTTTGGGAAGTGATGCTGCTACCCATGTATTTTTTGATAGGTATGTGGGGCGGACCCCAGAGAGAATATGCGGCCATTAAATTTTTCCTCTACACTTTAGTAGGTTCCGTACTTATGCTGATCGCAATTCTGGGCTTATATTTTACTTGCGGTCAAACATTCGATATGCTGGTTTTAATGGACACGGCACCCCAGGCTCTGGTGCATGTCACCTGGTGGGGAATGAGTGCAATTAAAGTAATCTGGGTTCTGCTGTTCATCGGTTTTGCCATTAAAGTCCCTGTTTTCCCGTTTCATACCTGGCTGCCCCTTGCTCATGTAGAGGCACCCACGGCAATTTCAGTGATTTTGGCAGGTATATTACTGAAGCTCGGCATCTA
>JAZFSI010000137.1:0-9905 GCA_036446075.1 Fidelibacterota bacterium | reverse complement strand
GATGTTTGATAAGGGAACCGGAATGAGTGCGCTTGAATTTGGAGGCAGTCATATTACGCCTGTGGGTACCTGGCATGCTTCTTCAGCAGGAATAAGTCCAAGTAAAAAAGTTCAATACCTTTTAGCTGAATTGGATACCAGATACAGCATCGGAACACTGGAAAAATACGGATATATATCATTTTCAGTCGGCCAGGCTCAATTAATAGACGCTAAAGAATTGTTTAGTCGTGAGTGGACCTGGTTTTCTATTGAATCACTTTTAAAAATAAATCAAAAAATTTATTGTTCAGTCCGTTACAGCGACATAGGCACTCACAATCCTGAGGAAGGTTATATCTTTGATGGAAAAACTACAGCCGGAGGAATCGAAGCCTTTGGTTACGATGCCAGCAGTTTAAGCCGGATTTCTATCGGTGCCGGATGGAAACCGAACCCGCACATGGTTATTAAATTGGAGATTGGCAGGGACTGGTTTAAGCTGGTAGAAAATTCTCCCTTTGAGGCCAATAACGATCAGCGCAGTTTAATTGGATTAGAAATTGTTTCCTCTTTTTAATATTTATTCAAACCGCACTCGATTAAAAGGATGCGGATCTTTTTTCCTGAGCCTGTATTTAGGATTGTTCTCAGTAATCCTGCCGCAGGAGAATCAAGGAGCAAAGAGCTCCCCCATTCATCCGGTCATGTTCGTGTTCAGTAAAGCGATTAATGATATACAGAAGGAAATCCCGGTTAAAAATCCTCAATTAATTCTTCCTCATGTTCAAGCAATGTTTGCTGCCTGTCAGGATTTAAATTCAGTTACACCTCAGCAAAATTTTGAGGATATAGAAATATTCAACAAATATCGAATTGATTTAAAAAACCAGATTTCCAGCCTGTTGACACACCTTAACGATAACAGCACAACGGTTATCCCCAGCTTAATGGGTGATATAAGAAATACATGTGTCAGCTGCCACCTGCAATTCAGGCAGAATAATGACACTATCGGATTATTTCCGGGGAGGGGAAATATTATCAGCGGTTCAGTAAATATTAAAAAATTAAACGGGGAATATCGAACTGATCGATCCAATGTGGTAGTTTTTCTGGATTACGTTCCGGGAAATATGAAAAAAAATAATTCTCAAAATAATTTGACTATTTCCCAGAAAAACAGGCAGTTTATACCAAGAATATTGCCTGTAGTGAAAGGAACTACGATCGACTTTCCCAACGATGATCTTGTATTCCACAATGTTTTTTCCCTTTCCAGGAAAAAACCTTTTGACCTCGAAATTTATCCTCCCGGTCAATCCAGACAGGTGACTTTTGACCAACCGGGATGGATAAAGGTATACTGCAACATTCATCCACAAATGACCGCTCATGTAATTGTATTGGATAATTCATTTTTCAGTGTTTCAAGTGAAAACGGTTTTTTTGTTATTACCGACATCCCGGATGGAGAATATATTATCCGGGCCTGGCATGAATTTGGATCCGAATTTTTAAAGAGTATTCGTGTAGAAGGAAAAACCATGTCCCAGATTCCAATTGAAATTCAGGAGAATAAAAAATTATTGCAGCATAAGAATAAGTTCGGAAAACACTACAGCGGCAAATACTGATAATGACATCAACACTAAAATCCAAGATTTTTCTGACTGTATGGCCCATTTCATTGGTTTTCGTCCTTTTTTCGGTCTTTTTCATGAATAGGTTTTTAGGACAGATTGCCCAGAATGAAATCAGGAATAGTTTAAAAAACAGTAAATTAGCTCTGAGCCGGCTCAATACTTTGCAGGAAGACTTATTAATAAGTAAAGCCAGATCATTGTCCCAGGTGCCATATTTGAAAGCTGTTATGAATATACCCCAGGTAGACCATGAAACGGTTTTTTATACAGCACAGAACCTCAGGGAATCATCCAAATTGGATTTGATGCTTTTAATCGATGCAAACGGCATTCTTTTAGCTGACATGGCAGATCAAACATATTTCGATCATGATCTGGGTTCATTCACAGGGATTGCCAACAGTCTGAATGGAGAAGAATACAAGGGAGTATACCAATACCGCGACAAACTGTACCTGGTCGGAATTACTACGATTGAAATTGAACGGCAATTACTTGGTTTGCTTTTAGTCGGACAAGCAATAGATGATAGCAGTTTAGATGAGATAAAGAAATTTACCGGGTCAAATGTTCTGCTATTTTGGACCGGTGAACTCAAATTTCAAGCGCTTAAAACACAAAATTCAGAGTCCATCTCAGCTGCTGAATTAAGCATTTTGACCACACAGTTGAATGAACTTGAAAAAATCGATAATATGGAATCACCTATTTTTCCGATTACTTTAACTGACCAAATAAGTCTCGCAATGGCTATTCCACTGGAAAATAGTAGTGCTTACACGGTCATATTCCGACCTTTGGATGAAAATGAAAGTCGAATCACATTTATCAGAATTACATTATTTTTGACCGGGATTATAAGCATAATATTAAGCATTTTTATTAGTTTTTGGCTATCATCGGCGATCAGTAAACCGATTTTAGGACTGCGGGATGCGGCCGAAAAATTTGGGGCAGGCCAACTCGAAACCCGCATCAAAGTTCTATCTAATAATGAACTTGGACAACTATCCGCGGCTTTTAATAAAATGGCTGAGGATATACAAACTTTCCGCAGGTCTCTCGAAGCAGAGCGGGATCATACTGAAAATATCCTGGATTCAATGATTGATCTGGTATTTGTCGTAAATAGTAAAGGTTTCATTCAGGGCTTGAATCAAGCTTCCATGGCTACATTAGGATATACAAAGGCGGAATTATCCGGTAAATCGTTCCAGGATTTATTTAGAATAACGAAAAAAGACAGCGGAATTGATTCATTTAATGCTACTTGGAACAATCTAATCAAAAATCGATTTTTACGCCATTTAGAAGGAGTATTCCTTACCAAAAACGGGGTTGATGTTCCCGTTATTCTTTCCGGATCCGTTCTGCAGAATGATGAAAACAATTCCCAGGGGATCGTCTTGGTAGCAAAAGATATTTCAGGGCAAAAACAAACTGAGAAACTGATTCAAAAATTGTCCCACGCTGTTGAACAAAGTTCCAGTGTAATTATGATTACTGATATTGACGGTAAGCTTGAATATGTCAATCCAAAATTTGAAAATGTAACCGGCTGGTCAACCAGGGAGGTTATAGGTAAAAATCCACGTATTCTAAAATCCGGGAAACATCCCCAAAAATTATATAAAAACTTGTGGGATACCATAATCTCAGGAAAAGACTGGCAGGGAGAATTTATAAACCGAAAAAAAAATGGGGAATTTTATTGGGCCTCTGCTAATATTTCACCAATCCGTAATGAAGAGCAGCAAGTCACTCATTTTATTGGGGTACAAGAAGATGTAACAAAACGAAAATTGGCCGAAAAGTTGCTGCAGGATTCTCAAAAACAATTAAAAGCACTAACTTCTCATATACAGCAAATGCAGGAGGAAGAACGCACTCGTATTTCACGAGAAATCCACGATGAGCTTGGTCAATCCCTGACTGGAATTAAAATGGAATTAGTATGGCTGAAAGATGAGATATCAACTAAACAAAAACCTGCCATTAACAAAATTATAAAATTTCTTGAGACAACAATGAATACTGTCCAGCGGATTTCCACTCAGCTTCGACCGGTTATTTTGGATGATCTGGGACTGGTGGCGGCAATTGAATGGGAAGTACAGGAATTTCAAACCCGTTCCGGAATCAAATGTGAGCTTAATTTTGAAACAGAAAATATTTCTATTGATGATGATAGAGCCACAGCTATTTTTAGAATATTACAGGAAGCTTTAACCAATATTTTAAGGCACGCAGAAGCAAACTCAGTAGTTGTCGCTCTTAAACAGGAAAAAAGTACTCTGCTTTTAATTGTCTCCGATGACGGAAAAGGAATTTTGGAGGAGCAGATCAATAATAGAGATTCTTTGGGAATACTTGGAATGCAGGAACGGATACAGCTTTGGAACGGGGAGTTTCAAATCGGCAAGGTTAATAATTCCGGTACTACACTGACAGTCCGATTACCGCTGGAGACAAAACCATAATGAATGGATTTCATTATTATTATTCGATTCAAATCACAGGCCTTAATAGAAACATAATTTGAGATTCAAATGATAAAAATATTCATAGTAGATGACCATGCAATTATAAGGGAAGGTTTGAAAAGGATAATATCTAAAACTAAGGATATTCAAATTGTCGGTGAAGCAACCAATTCACAAGAGATATTTGAACAAGTTTTAAAGTCCGATTGGGATGTAAATATTGTCTTACTGGATATTACACTGCCGGGAAGAAGCGGCCTGGATGTATTAAAGCAACTAAAAAGCTTGAAACCTGAATTGAAATTCCTGATGTTAAGTATTCATCCGGAAGATCAATATGCCCTGAGAGCATTAAGATCGGGTGCCTCGGGGTACATGACCAAAAACAGTGCTCCGGAACTGCTTACAGAAGCTATCAGGAAGATTTATATGGGTGGAATTTATGTCAGCCCATCTCTGGCTGAAAAGTTGGCCAGTTTTGTCAGTAAGGACTCCGAGGGGCCCCTGCATGAATCTTTATCGGACAGGGAATACCAGGTAATGTGTATGCTGGCCTCCGGGAAAACTGTTTCCGAAGTTGCCAGGGAATTGGTTTTGAGCGTGAAAACCATAAGCACGAACAGACATAGGCTTTTAATAAAAATGGGAATGGAAACTAATGCCCAGTTAACTTATTATGCCATGCAGAATAAACTTATAGATTAAACTTTTCTCTACTTTATTATATACTAATTCTGCTGCCGGCAGCAATTCCCTAACCTGACATTCAGGTAATATTCGGATATTCGGATATTCGGATATTTGTAGGACAAACTCCGATAAAATTTAAAGTCCGTATCCTACAATAAAATCAGGATGTGTCTGATTTACAATTAAAACTAATACTTATAATTTCGATCGCATATCTATTTACTCGATTTACAAATTTAAAATAAATAGTGAACATACTAATAGTTGATGATTCTGATATTATACGGAAGGCAATCACAACCTCACTTTCAAAAATTGACGTTGTGGCCAGTTTCCGGGAAGTTACAAGTGTCAGTAAGGCGCGGGTATTAATAAATGATTACCAACCTGATATCGTATTTTTGGAAATTCATCTGCACCGGGGCAAAGGTCTGGATCTTCTGCAATATATCAAAAAGAATTTTCCTAAAATTAAAGTGATAATTCTTACTAACGATAACTTCGGCAAATACCGGAAAATCTCTAAACAGTTAGGGGCGGATTATTTCTTCGATAAATCAACAGAATTCGAAAAAATAAACTCGGCAGTTACAGAAATCAGTTTAAACAGTGCTGGATTTATTAAAACACAGCAAACACTAAAACAGAAAGGAAAGTAAATGAAAATCAAATCAATTCTAACAATCGCCATGATTGGGCTATTAGCCTGGTCATTCAATGGCTGCGAAGGAGCTGAGGGCCCCACGGGACCACAGGGCACAGCGGGAGCTGACGGAACCGACGGAACTACAGGTGCAGATGGTACTGCAGGAGCCGATGGAGCTGACTTAACAGCCCTGGCTCCCGCCGGTACATTTTTTAGCCTGGCCGTTAACAATAATGCCGGAGACATGCAGTTTGGATCATTCGTCAATTACCTGGCCTTTGATGAAGCGGATGCAGATGTAACCGCGAGTAATCCGGATGCACCGCAGGTTGTTTCACTAAAAACTCCCTTACCGCCCGAAATTGACGGTATTGAAGCCGAAGGCGAATGGTTGGGAGCCGGCACAACAATTACTCTGGAACAAATCACAGACTTCGAAAAATACGACGGTTTGAGTCCGGCTGGTGTTAGTTCCGTAAAAGTTAAAGCCGCCTACGATGACGACTATGTCTATTTTCAGCTCTCCTGGGATGATGCTGACAATAGTTTTGAAAAAGATAAACTGGAGTATAGTACAACCGGCGGGTGGAGTAAATCGGGTAATGAAGACAGGTTCTATTTCATGTGGCCCATCACAGGATATCCTGATACTGAATTTGCCGACGGCAATGGATGTGATGCATTTTGTCATTATGACGAAGCTTCAGCCAACGGCAAAGGGTACATGTTTACCGAATGGCCTGATCAGCTGGTTGACACCTGGCAGTGGAAAGCCACCCGGGGTAATCCCATTGGTTTTGTTCATGACAAACACCTCATTTATCAAGACGCGGCAGATTTAACCGATTTAACAACCAAATGGAGCGGCCGCAAGGGAGATCAGGGGAATGATCCGTATATAGAGAATAAGCTATCCGGCAGTTACCCATTGTTTATGCACATTAGCGATCCTGATGCAAACGAGGGGTACCCCAGCTTTGACTACGAAATGGTTCCCTTTGATCAAAGTGCCGTCTTTTCCGATGGTGCCACTATACCCGGTGTCTTCCTGAGATCACCGGAGGGCAGCGGTGCGGATGTGCATTGCATAGGCGTTTATTCCGATGGCGGCTGGTTAGTGGAAGTACGGCGCTTGCGCAATACAGGCCACGGTGATGATCACCAGTTTTTGCCTGAATAAAATGATTGCAAATTATTATCTGGGTGTAACGTCCAGAGTTGTGTCAAGTTTGTTGGCCTGACACAGGTTTGACGCGATACTTGTTAATAATTTCATTGTTTTTTGAAGGTTTTAAGACAAAATATGTCCTTGAGTAATTACTTTAGGAATATAATATTTTGTTCAATCGTATTCTGCGCCGGTTACCCATTCACCTCTCCAGCGCAGAATGCGACCTTCAATCTTTTACAGGGGGAGGAAGTATACTCATCATATTGTTCCGCCTGCCATGGTGTCGCCGGAGATGGAAAGGGTCCTGCGGCAGCCGCAATGAATCCTGCTCCGCGCGATTTTACAAATGGCGTATATAAATTCCGGTCAACACCGTCAGGGGCATTGCCCACTGATGAGGATTTAATAAAAGTAATTAATAAGGGAATACCAGGCACTTGGATGCCCGGCTGGAAAGGAATTATATCCGAAAAACAGTCCAGAGCTGTTATATCCTTTATAAAAATGTTTTTAAATGCTGAGTCTGTCTGGGACCAGCCCCTGCCGGCACCGTATTTATCTGAAATTGCTCCTGAAAAAAGTCCCGATCTAATAAATAACGGCCATGGATACTACCTGCTGTTTGACTGCTGGACCTGCCACGGTTTTGAAGGGAAAGGAAAAGGTCCTTCTTCTAAAACTCTGAAAGATAGTCGTGGAAAACTAATTAAATCGAAAGATTTGACCAGAAAAGATTATAAAGCAGGATTCACGCCTCATGATATCAGGAAAACATTTCTTACCGGACTTTCAGGAACACCAATGCCTAGTTATGAGGGCGTATTTTTAATTGCGAAAGAAGATATTGATGAAGAAGTATATTCATTGGGTTTTCCTAAAACAGCTAAAGAAAAATTTCACGATTTTGTCCTTGATCTTCCGTCCCGATCATATCTTGATGGTCTTTCCGATGATGAACGCCGGAAAATAATAATACATAATGAATGGTCGCTTGTTTATTATGTTCAGTCTCTGGTCAAAAATGAAAATTGGATTGATTGGTTATTTCGAAACAGTCCGGACCGGGATTCCATTAGCCCTGGATCATGAAGAATCTACCCGTCATAAATCTAATATCTGCGACAATTATAATGGTCTTTTTTCCATCCTGTGCAGGAGATGGATGGGGGCTTGATGAATACGGAAACGAACTGGATTCCCTTTCAGCCGCTCCATCCGACACAAACGGTACACCACCAAATGTTGATAATTTTGAAATCATTCAGAATACAATTTTCAATTCAATTTGTGCTATCAAATGTCATAAGTCGCCGCGGCCTAAAAAAGATTTGAACCTTGAGGATGGAGAATCCCTTAATTATATAGTAAACGTCCCCAGTGAAGGGAAACCATTAATGATGAGAGTAAAACCTTTTGACCCGGAAAATAGTTATCTCGTGTGGAAACTGGAAGGAAGAGACGGAATCAGCGGAAAACAGATGCCGTTGAATAAAACACCGCTGGAAGATTCACAAATTGAATTGATAAAGAATTGGATTTCCATGGGTGCATTACCGTGACCTCATTATTTACAATTTATACTGCCAACAAATACAGCCTAAAAATTATATTAATGGCTGTATTCCTTTTCTCTCAGCTTTTGACTGCAGAGCCCTATATAGCTGTTCGGACAGGTTTGAAATGCAGCAGCTGCCATGTAAACATCACCGGAGGCGGGAAAAGGACTGAATTTGGAAATATTTTTATTCAGCGATATTTAAGTTCTAATTTTGTTTCCAGCAAAGGAAACGTAAATTTTTCTCCGCAGTTATCCCGGTTTATTTCTTTAGGCGGCAATCTGCGAATTCGGAATACTGCAACTTATGGTTATACACATACTGATACGGCCGGAACAAAAACATCTGCCGAGGCCGGTAACTTCCTGGACATTACAGAAGGCAATATTTATCTGGAAGTAAAGCTGATTACCGATCGGCTCACTTTTTACATAGATCAAATGGTCAGTCCCAATCCGGACAATAGAGAAGCTTTTGGTCTTTTACAGGGTCTGCCCGGACGCGGTTATTTAAAAGCCGGAAAAATTCTTTTACCCTACGGTTATAGACTTTGGGATGACGAAATATATATCCGGGAATCGACGGGTTTTACTTATTCTGATCCTGATATAGGTCTTGAAATAGGGTTTGAACCGGGAAATTATTCGGCCGTTGCCGCCGTAACCGGCAATCAGGTGTCGGCTGTGGCGTCATGGGTCAGGACACATTATAGGTTGGGTCTATCCTGGCAAAAAGCAACCGATGGATCGAACATTAATATGATTGGCATTTTTTCCGGTTTTAATGCCGGCCGTTTTACTTTTTTAGGAGAAATTGATCAAATTGAATTAGCTCAGAAACGGAATGAGGCTTATTTCGCAGAAATGAATTTTTTATTAATTCGCGGACTAAATTTCAAAATAACATATAACCTGTTTAACCCCAATCTTGAAATACCGCTGGGAAGAGATGGACAGGAGCGGATTACTTTTGGAATTGAAGTTTTCCCAATTCAATTTTTCCAACTGGCATTGTTTTATAACCTCAATAGTTTTATTCCTCAAAATTTAGAGTTTAACCAGAACAGTCTCGGGTTTGAAATGCACTTCTTTTTCTAAAAACGGAGGGAGAGAATTCTCCTGGTGGTCTGGGTTGTTTTCTTCCTGATTTGGCTTATATCTGATTTACATACCGGATTTTGGTAAGATACAAAAAATCTTAAGCCGTCCAATAAATTCTTTCAAGCAATTGATGTGACGAAGATGGGGTTGAATAGGATCTGACCATTCCCTTAAATTAATCAACCCAAATTTTCAAGGATTAATGATGAAACGATTCATATTAGCACTTTACTTTTGCCTTTCCACGTTTTCTTTAGCCCAAGATAATTCCCTCTTAACGGTGGAGCGAATTTTCGATAACGGTGAATTCGCTGAGAAAAAATTTGGTCCGGCGCGCTGGCTCGAGAAAGGTGCGGGTTATACTACACTGGAACCGTCTAAGGATATTGAAACCGGTACTGATATTGTACGGTACGATACGCACAGCGGTCAGCGAAAGGTTTTAGTCAGCGCCGAAAAGCTGATTCCGAAAGACCGGGAAAATCCCCTTGAAATCGACAACTATGAATGGTCACAGGATAAACAGAATTTGCTTATTTTTACGAATACAAAAAAAGTCTGGCGCTACAATACGCGGGGCGATTACTGGGTTCTGAACCTAAAGACCTGGAAGCTTAATAAGCTTGGCGGGCCG
>JAZFSI010000136.1:0-3925 GCA_036446075.1 Fidelibacterota bacterium | reverse complement strand
AGCTGATTACGGAGGATTTGCTCGCTAAACTTCCCCCGGTCTGCGGCGTGGCCTGTGTTAAAAAGGCCTGGTTCAAATTGGGACTGGTCATTGCCCACGAAGGCATAATTGTGGACAAAAAAAATATAGTGCATGCTTCCTCCGAATATGGACGGACGGTCAATACTGATTTTTTAAAATATTATTATCGTGATTCCGGCCCGCTCTTCGATGGCATTATGCTGTTTACTTTTCACGAGCTAAACGAGGGAGATTGATTATCCATTGGATTGACTATACTTTAATTCTTTCTTTTCTGGGTGGGCTGGTCGGTTATGGTATCTGGCAAAGCAGATTCAATAAAACCAGTGCAGATTATTTTTTAGGCGGCAGGAATTTGCCCTGGCCCACGGCCATGTTCTCAATTGTGGCCACGGAAACATCTGTTTTGACTTTTATCAGTGTGCCTGGTCTCGCTTACCGGGGAGACTGGTTTTTTCTGCAATTGGCTCTTGGTTATATACTCGGTAGAATATTAGTAAGCATTTTTCTTCTGCCCCAGTATTTTAAAACAGGTATTACTTCCATATATGAAGTATTGGGAACAAAATTCGGCCCCGAAATCCAGAAAACAGCTTCTGCCGTTTTTCTTGTTACCCGTATTCTGGCCGATGGCATCAGATACCTGGCTACTGCCGTAATTGTGCAGGTTATTACGGGCTGGTCCCTGCCGGCGGCCGTCCTCATAATCGGCGGCGTAACTCTGGTTTATTCTTTACTGGGCGGGATACGGACCATTGTCTGGATTGACAGTTTACAATTTATTCTGTATTTAGGGGGAGGTCTGATAACGATTGGTTTTATCCTTTCACATCTCAACCTTTCTTTAATTGAAACAGTCACCCTGCTTGGAAATGAACACAAGCTGGATGTATTTAAATTCGGGGGAAACGTATTTAAGGAACCCTATACTTTTATATCCGCCCTGATCGGAGGTGCGTTTTTATCTTTTGCTTCGCATGGTGCCGATTATATGATGGTTCAAAGGGTGCTTGTTACCAGAAATTTATCTGCCGGGAGAAAAGCCATGATCGGCAGCGGCATTTTTGTATTTATTCAATTTGCAGTTTTTCTATTTGCAGGTTCCTTAATTTATTTATTTCTTGAAGGGGCGGAAATATCCAGGGATCGAGAATTTTCTACTTTTATCGTAAATTATCTACCCGTTGGCTTAAAAGGTCTGCTGCTGGCGGGAGTTTTATCCGCTGCCATGTCGACTTTAAGCAGTTCGGTAAATTCGCTGGCGTCCTCAACCATAAATGACTGGATGGGCACTAAAGCAACCTTGAAAAATTCCAGGATTGCCAGTTTTGTGTGGGCCCTTGTGTTAATTGGGATTGCTCTGATTTTTGATGAAGGGGACACGGCCATTGTGGTTCTGGGGCTGCAAATAGCTTCCTTTACTTACGGAGGATTACTGGGGCTGTTTATTTTGAGCCGCTTCAATAGAGTTTTCAAGCCCTTAAGTCTCATAGCCGGTCTGATTGCCAGTTTATTAATAGTTTTATATTTAAAGCAGGCCGGTCTGGCCTGGACCTGGTTTATCTTTTTTTCCGTTACAGGAAATATATGCATAGCTTATATATTCGATAAAGTCAGGGAGTTATTCAGTAAGTAATCTTTCAACTCCTTTAATTTATCCAAAAATGAATTTGCATAAGTAGACCGCGCTGAATATTCCCACCGTATCCGCTATCAAGCCCGCTGCCAGGGCATGGCGGGAGCGGCGGATGCCTACCGACCCGAAATAAACTGCCAGGACATAAAAAGTCGTCTCTGTTGAACCAAACATGGTTGCCCCGATTTTTGAATAGATTGAATCCGCTCCATATTCATTTACCAGATCAGTCAGCAGACCCAATGATCCACTGCCGCTTAAAGGACGCATTAAAGCCAGGGGCAGGTTTTCGGGAGGAAAACCAATGGCAGTCAGTACGGGACCTAAGAAATTCAGAATTAAATCAAGCGCTCCCGAGGCCCGGAACATGCCTATGGCAACCAGAATGGCTACTAAATAGGGAATGATTCTTACTGCAATGGTGAATCCGTATTTGGCGCCCACCACAAATGCTTCGTATACTTTTACTTTTTTTACCAGAAGTCCATAGAAGGGAATGCCGACCAGAAGCAGGGGTATGATAAACCTGGAAAGATTATTTATATTGATTATTACTGAATCAAGCATTTTCACCTCCCGCTGCAACTTCAAACCGTTTCATTTTTTCCAGGGTTTTAACTGCAAAAATTGCCGCAATTGTGGAAAACAAAGTAGCCAGTATGGTCGTAATAAATATTTGGTTTGAGGCTGTCCCCATGAGAGCAACTACGGAGGCCGGCAGAATCAGCTGGACACTGGAAGTATTAATGGCCAGAAAAGTACACATGGCATTTGTGGCAGTATCTTTTTGAGGATTCAATTCCTGCAGTTCTTCCATGGCCTTTAATCCCAGAGGTGTGGCTGCATTGCCCAATCCCAGAATATTTGCAGCCATGTTCAACACAATCGATCCTATGGCTGGATGATCTTCCGGAACATCGGGAAATAATTTAAGGGTGATCGGCCGTAATCCTTTTGCAATCAATTTGATCAGTCCGGATTCCTCAGCGATTTTCATTGTACCCAGCCACAGGGCCATAATACCAATTAAACCAATCGAAATTTCAACAGCTGTTTTTGCCATGTCCACCGCAGCAGCAGTAACCGCATCTATTCGTCCTGTGAACATGGCTGCGATCACGCCGATAAACATCATTCCAAACCAAATGTAATTCAGCATTCTATATCCTTTTATTCTACGGGTGATTCTAACAAGGTTAACACAGGATGAAGACCTGTCGCGTCTAAACAGGCTTTTACAGAAAGGGGCAATGTGGCCTGATATTTCCCGTGGCCGCAGGGGAAATTTGAAATTATGGGAATATCCAGATCACCGCATATATCAAGAATTATTTCATCAGTGGATTTTCCGAATGGAACCTGTTCATCTTTCATATTTTTCAATTCCCCAAATATCAGACCTTTTATGCTGTCAAAAAATCCAGCCTGACGGAACTGAAAAAGTATTCGATCAAAATTATAATAATATTCATTAACATCTTCCAGAAATAAAATACTTCCGGCTGTATTTAAAGCAGTACTTGTACCCAGGCGATTCATTAATAAAGTTATATTTCCGCCCCACAGCGGTCCTTCTGCCTTTCCTTGTTTTAAAACTCGACAGGGAAAATTTTCCGGCGGATTGATAACTATATCCTGTCCACCTCCTAATACCTTGTTCATTAAAGAATAATTATAATTCAGTAAACCGTCTTTAAAGCCGATCAGCATAGGTCCATGGAAAGTAACCAGTCGAGTTTCCTGGGTGATGGAGGTCAGTAATGCTGTTATATCGCTGTAACCCATAAAAATTTTGGGATTATTTCGGATCAGGTCGAAATCGAGCAAAGGCAGAACGCGATTTGCTCCATAACCGCCCCGGACACAAAAAATAGCCTGGATATCATTGTTGCTGAACATGGACTGGAGATCATCGGCTCTTTCATCTGCTTGGCCGGCAAAAGCATTATTTTTTAAAAATATGGAATTTCCAAACTCCAGTTTAAACCCTTGGTCACTTAACAGAAGGGCAGTTTTTTTAAGTAAAATTTCATCCCACCAATATGACGGACTAACTATACCAATGGTAGAATCCGGAAGTAGTTTTTGAGGTTTTAGCATTAATTTATATTAACCAATATTTGAGCTATTTCATCCTGGAGGTTTCGAAAAGGTGCGGAAGAACCTGCATATCCGTTCATTAAGATGGAAAAGACCAATGGTTCACCGCTGTTTGTAAATACATAACCGGAAAGCGCACTTACACCGGCCAGGGTGCCGGTTTTGGCC